>CAYGNM010000009.1:0-12436 GCA_964351275.1 uncultured Candidatus Peribacteria bacterium
GCTATGACAACGATCTCTACGGCACGCTCGTCGACAGCGGCATGCGCACACACTGGGCCTCCTCGTACTACGCCGTCGCCAAATCCGAGCAGTTTGACTTTCTGAAACTGCAGGCTCGGGTGGATCGTGCCGCGACACGCGGCGAAGTCGCCTCGATGTTCGCATCGGCATTCCGGGCGGACCTCTCCACGGCAACGACCGTCGATACCCGATACACCGACGTGAGCTCGTCGACGGTGTTCGCACAATCGATCGAAGCGCTCTCGCGCGATGACGTTCTCTCCGGCGACACCGACGCGCAAGGGCAAGCCCTCGGAACGTTCCGACCCAATGCCACCATCAATCGCGCGGAAGTCGCGAAGATGGTGATTGCGGCACGCGCCAAGTACAACGAACCGGGCACGGACCGAAGACCATCGGAATCGAACGCAACACTCGTCACGTATACCAATGCGGGCTTTGACCCCGCAGTGCTGCGAGTGACATCCGGCACGACCGTGACGTTCAAGAACGACAGCGGCGAAGATCTCTGGGTGGCATCGAACCCGCACCCGACACACACGGGGCTCAATGGCTTCGACACTCTCAATGGCATCGGACAGGGCGAGATCTACACCTTCACCTTCACACGGCTCGGGACGTTCGGCTACCACAACCATTTGCACCCGGCGATGACGGCAACGATCATTGTGGAATGAGAGTGCGTTACGGACGGCAATGAGGCATCCGACACCGGGTGCCTCGTTTTTTTAGGAACCACTGTCAAGAACATTCCCGAGAATTTTTGTAAGGCCGACGACTCCCAGCAGTCTACAACTACGGACGGAGGAGTCTTTGCACTCCCCCTCCGACAAGATTCTTTCCCCCCTCTCGTATGAACACTCTTCTCCTCTCCCGGAAACTTCTCCGGATTCCCGCATCGATCTCGGGATCAATGCTCCTGCTGGGCACCGCAGTGATGCCGATCGCGAGTGCGCAGCAGACGCACTACACCGATGTCCCGACGGGCGCCTACTACGAATCGGCGGCATCGGCGCTGATCGATATCGGCGCGCTCGATAGCAGCGAAACACGGCTGCGTCCGGCCGACCTCGCGACCCGGGCCGAGCTCGTCAAACTTCTCGTCAGCCTGAAAAGTCAGCAACTTCTCTACCCGTCCGTCTCGAGCTTCAACGACGTCTCTGTGTCCGCATGGTATTCCCCATACTTTGAAGCTGCCGCGAATGCCGGATGGGTCCACGGCGACGGCAATTGCTACCAGAAATCACGACCATGCACCGCGCGTCCTCCTGCACAAGTGAACAGGGCAGAAGCGGCAGCGCTCCTGATGCGCGCTTTCGCACTGGAGCACACGGGCACCGCGCCCCAGTTTGTCGATAACGCACAGAGCCAATGGTATTACATGCCCATCCAGACTGCTGCTGACCACTGCGTCCTCCAGGGCGATGCGCCCACCGGACGTGTGCGTCCCGCGGCGTCCATGAACCGCGCGGAGATGATCGTGATGTTCCACCGCGCCTACATGAACATGGAATACGGCTCCGACTGCGGAACATTGTCACCGGACCTCTCAACCGTCACTCCCCTCTCCGCCACCCGCTTGCGGCTCACCTTCTCTGCGGACTTGAACACGTCACGCGCGCAGGATGAATCACGCTACGATATCGTCCGCGTCTCGAATAATACGTCCATTGCTGTGAATGCGGCCATCCTCGTGAATGCACGAACGGTCGATCTGGATCTCGGCAGCTCCCTGATGGAGGACAGCGCCTACACGATGACCGCCAGCAACCTTTCGACGACGGGCGGCGTGTTCTTCAGTGACAGCCAACGCTTCACCTTCACCGGCCCCAATGCCACGGGTCATTTAACGGGCGCATCCACCGTCTCGGCAAGCCGCGTGCGGGTCACCTTCGATACCGATATCGACGCGACCGCCGCACAGGATGAATCGCGCTACGTGTTGGCACGCCTCGGCGGTGCCGGCAATATCGCCATCGATACCGCGACGCGCATCGGTGTCCGGACGGTTGACCTAGATCTGCGGACGAACCTCGCAGCAGATTCTTCCTATCTTCTCTCCGTCCCGAATATGCGAACAGATGCAGGCGTCACCTTCGGCGACAGCATCACCTTTACCTATGCGACGGAAACCGGCGAAATGAGCGGCGCGACGGCGATTTCTTCCACGCACGTGCGCGTGATCTTCGACACAACCCTCGACCGCAACCGCGCGGAAGATGAATCCCGATACACCGTGGAACGCATCTCCGTCGGTGGGACGGTGGACATCCGCAACGCCACTCTCGTCGACAGCAGGACTGTCGATCTGGAGCTGGCAAGTGCTCTCGTCATCGGTGGCTCATACCGCGTGTCGGGGGCAAGCCTCCTGACGAGCGGCGGCGTGACGTTCAGTGACACCATAACCTTCGTCTTTGCAGCGTCGAGCAGCGCACGCATCAGCACCGTCACGGCACCCACATCCACCACCATCCGCATTGTCTTCGATTCGGACGTCGATTCCATCCGCGCCGAGCAGACATCGCATTACTCGATCTCCGACGGCAGCAGATCCATCCAAATCCGCACCGCGAATCTTAATAGCGATAAGCGGACGGTGGATCTCGACCTGATCGAGGCGATGACGACGCAGCACAGCTACACCGTCAGTGTGCTCTCCATGCTGACGACAAGCGGGGCATCCTTCAGCGATACCAAGACCGTCGTCTTCGACTCGGGCGTATCGGTAAATTTGCGGACGACAATCACCGGCACACAAGAATTGCCGATTGTGATTACGACGGCCCGGGGCTCGGGCAGCTTTCTCCTCACCGCAAACGGCCTCCACTACGACATCGCCGTCACGGGCATGAGCGGTGCCATCACCGGTGCGCACTTCCATCAGGGCACGCCGTCTGAGAGTGGCCCGGTGGTGATGCCCATCACCTTCACCAACAACCGATCGGTGGGTGACTGGACCGGCCTCACCGATGCTCTTCGCAATGCCATCCTCAATGGCGACATCTACGTGAACGTCCATACGGCTGCGCACCCGAGTGGCGAAATCCGGGGGCAGCTGCTGAAGCAATGATCCAACAGTGTTTCCGCGGAATGATGAACGCGAACCGCGGCCCGAAAGGGCTGCGGTTTTCGGAAAGAATATACTACAATGCACGTCTTCATAGATATCTTCCCCCACCCTCTATGCAGTACGTCGACGGATTCCTCCTCCCGATACAGAAGAAAAATCTCAAGGCCTACCGCCGCATGGCGCAGTGGGGAAAGAAAACATGGATGAAGCACGGCGCGCTCGATTACAAGGAATGCGTCGGTGATGATCTCAAGAACACCATGGGCGTGGCGTTCCCCAAACTCCTCAAACTGAAACCGGGCGAAACGGTGGTTCTTGCCTACATCGTCTTCACATCCCGCAAGCATCGTGACAGCGTGAACAAGAAGGTGATGAGCGATCCGGCGATGAACGACCCCGCGATGATGAAGAACATGCCCTTCGACGTGAAACGGATGGTCTACGGAGGGTTCAAGGCGATGGTGGAAGCCTGAAAAAGCGCTATACTCACGCGCTTCTTCCGCTCCCCTTTCCATGGACCACGGCGACGTTCTCCTCCGATTCCAGGACGTGCACTTCGGCTACGATCTGCACAAACCCGTGCTCGACGGCGCGAGTTTTTCTGTCCGCGAGAACACCAAGCTCACCATCATGGGACAGAATGGAGCCGGCAAGAGCACGATCTTCAAACTGATCACAGGCGATCTCAAGCCACAGGAGGGTGATATTCATGTGACCAGAGGAACGACGATCGGCATCGCCAAGCAGGTGATCCCTCCCGCTGATTTGCAGAAGACCGTCCGTGCATTCTTCGAAGGCGCATTTACGGAAAAGAAGTACGACATCGAGCGGCACATCACGCGGGTGCTGGATGTGGTGCACTTAACCGCGCCACTCGAGAAGAAACTCTCAGCGTTCTCCGGCGGGCAGAAAGCGCGGCTGCTGCTGGCCTTCGCGCTGATCCAGGAACCCGACATCCTGCTGCTCGACGAACCGACGAACAATCTGGACCGCGAGGGCATCGAGCATCTGACGGGCTTCCTGGTGATGTACGAGAAGACCTGCATCGTGATTTCCCACGACGCCGCATTCCTCAACAGCTTCACGCACGGCGTGCTCCATCTCGATACGTTCACCCATCAGGTAACGCAGTATGTGGGCGATTACGTCGACGTGGTGGAGCAAATCGAAGCGCAGATCGAACGCGAGCAGCGGCTCAATGCCCGGATGGAGAAAGATATCCTGAGCCAGAAGGAGAAGATTAACTTCTTCTCACACAAAGGAGGAAAAATGCGCAAGCTCGCGAGCAAAATGCGCTCTGCTGTCGAAGAAGCGGAGGAGAACAAAGTCGAAGTCCGTCGTGATGACACCACGCTGCCCGCATTCACCATCGATTCCGAACGTTTCAAAGCGCCGCTCGTGCAGATCCGCTCGGTCACGGTGATGAAGGAGCACAAGCCGACGAAGAAGAAGGTGGAAGTGACGGTCGGAAACGGTCATCGCCTGCTGATCACGGGCCCAAACGGCATCGGCAAGAGTTCGCTGCTCGAAGCGCTGGCCAACGGAACCGAGAAGGGCGCCACGATCGCGCAGGGCGTCCGCGTCGGCTACTACCGTCAGGATTTCTCGGGTCTCCCCATGGACAAGACGGTCTACGACATTCTGGAACAGGAAATGGAAACGGCGAATAAGCAGCATGTATACGCCACAGCCGCGCGGTTCCTGCTCCCCGGCGACAAACTGCAATCCAAAGCCGGTTCGCTCTCCGAAGGACTCAAGGGACTCCTCTGCTTCGCACGGTTCACATTACAGAAACCGTCGCTGTTGATCCTCGACGAGCCGACCAATCACATCAATTTTCGTCACCTCCCGGTGATCGCCGACGCCCTCAATCGCTATGAAGGCGGTTTAATCCTCGTCAGCCACGACCACGAGTTCGTGGAGAAAGTGGAGATGAATGAGACGTTGGATTTGGGAGCGTTGTGAAACAGAGACACTAGATATCACGCAGATTCCCCCACCCCGCCTTTATCATCGCTTCGCGGAGATCGTGATACCAGACGCCGTAGCCTTTCTCTGTTGGATGAAAATTGTCCGCGGCGTAGAAGCCTTCTCCTTTGAAAGGATCGTCCTGCACTTCATGAAACAGATCGACGTAGAGGACTCCCCTTTCCGCAGCGATCTCCTGATACCGCTGTCGATAGATCAGTGTCCGTCTGCGCATGACGAAATCCAAAGGCCACTGAAAGATCGGTGCCAGACCAATGTTGCCGGAGTGGAGCGCAACGACGTGCTTGCCGATGGTCGTGGCCCGAGTGAAGACCGCCGAGAGTGAAGCGGAGAAGTCTGGCAGCGGCGTCCCATGGACAATATCGTTCGCGCCGATCTGCAGGACGACGAGATCGAAGGACTGGGGCGGGAAATTCGGGAAATTCGCTTCCAAACCAGCCATCCGCAGTCCATTGATCCCGAGATTCCGGATATCCGCATCCGGAAAGTCCGTTCCAAGCCGGCCGGCAATTGACCCCCGCGGATCGGTCACGCCAGTCCCGACCGCCGTGCTATCGCCGAGGACGAGGATTCTCAAACGCGGATTCTCCGGATGCTGCTCGAAGGGTCTGCTCTTTTCGACGAGCACTGCACTTCGCGCGATATTCATTCGCAAGCGGACGAAGACGACCGCTGCGTACACACAATGACAATCACAATCAGAGCCGACAGAGCGAGAAGGAAGCGAGGCATGGCGGAAGTATACGGGTTCCAAAAAAAGAGCCGCACGTTTCCATGCGACTCCTTTCTATCGATTGATCAATTACCGGACCCCTGCGGTGGAAGATTCACATCGACATTGATGGGAGCATTCGAGTCGTTCTGCATCGGAAAGTAGCCAACCGCGTACAGGGCTCCGCCGAGAACGACGACAATCGCGATGATGGCGACAATGGCGACCAAAGCGGACGGCATGCCGCCTCCGTCGCGTTCAATAATGGTATCCATAGAATGAGGGGGAAGGAAGAAAAAGAGACTGCCTCTAAGACGGCTCTTGCGGGCTTTCCTTACCGACTTCTCATCGAGGCCGGATTTCAGTATCCTGTCTGAGCGTTCATTATAGACGTCGTCTGCGGGTGTCGTATAATGGCTATTACCCCAGGTTTCCAACCTGGTGACGACGGTTCGATTCCGTTCACCCGCTCCACTTGACACACGAGAATTATTGATTATAATAAATATATTATGAATAATTTAAACCACTCAAGTGAGCATAGTGAAACTCCTCAACAACCAACACGCAGAGACTTCATTGCCGCTCTGCTGGGGACGCTAGGAGCGACAACAGCCGTGCACTTACTGTTGAATCGTTCGCACTCAAAGCTTACTTTGGAGGAAAGTTTGAGAATACTCGCCGAATGGGATAGCGAAGTTGAAGAAATTACTCGAAATCCGAACGGAGTTGATCCACAGACTCAACTCGATCAATTAGCCGACGTACTTAATCGTATAGTTACACACAATAGGCAGCATCCAGAATATTACAAAAATAATGAATCGGGTATTGACGAAAAGGGGCTAGCTCTCTTGAGCAAGATCCAAGTACATCTACTGAGAATCCAGAGGGAGATGAAGAGGTAATTTCTGATCAACACCTGAGAGTTAACGCCGACTATCCTGAGTTGGCAGTTGTAATAGATTCCAGTAACCCGCTCCAAAACTTGACAGACATTTGCTATGTGTAACAGAGTATCACCATGAAAACGACGCAAGAGGAGTTCCCTGGATCCTCGCAAATTGTCATTCCCACTCCTCAGAATCTTGAGCAAGAACGGATCCAGGTTTTGCATGATCTTTGGAGAGCAAACAATGCGAGTTTTTTACAAGCTCTCTCTTCAAGACGGGTGCCATTCTTCGGATTACATGGCACACCAAAACAAAATCTCAATAAGTTGATTGCAGAAAAGAGAGGCCGTCTCGAAATCTGTACATTTTATGAACATTCTCAGGATAAGAAGAAAACACTCTCTGCGCTCAGTATCATGTCCTCCTATGCGGGCAGCTACGCAAAGGCAGGAGGAGATCCTAAGATGAAGAACAAGGAAATTGGCGGTGTAGTCCTGGTGGATGCTGAGCAGCAGGGAAAAAATGTCACCTTTGCCTGGGAACCTCTTGCTTTATGGAAAACTGAATTACCTTGCGATGATCCAGACGAGCATCAATATTTTCAAAATACTGAAAAGAATGCATATCGATCGGATATTGTGTTAAATGCAAACAATCTGACAGGAGTGTATTACGCGAAGCCCGAGTATTTCCGATCTGAGACATCATTTCAGCAGGCCGACGGAATGGAGGGCTTAATACGCTGCGTGTTGCAGGCAAGATTTAGAACTCAAGATATTTTGCAGTTTAGCTTGAAGGCATTACGGATCATGGACAAAAACTCCTAGAATCCATCGTCGTTGTGACAGATTCATTCACCCGCTCCAGCCTTCGCTCCTCTGCGGAGGAGCTTCCACCTCCGCCTCTGAGGCTACGGTGGACGAGTCGGCCGGCAAGCCAGCAATCCACTTCCATTCCTACAAAAAACCACGCCGGACGCTGCGCCCGGCATGGCTTTTGACTATCGACGTTTCTTAGACTGCGGCGACTTCCTCAGAGACATCCGCCGGAGCGTCTGCTACTGCGCCTTCTGTCGCGAGAACAACGTTGGAGGCCTTGGGGCCCTTATCGCCCTGTTCGATATCGAACTGCACCGTCTGGCCGATTTGCAGATTCTCGTACTGACCGTTGCATGCGCTGTGGTGAAAGAACACATCAGCGGAGCCCTGGACGGAAATAAAACCGAAACCCTTGTCGGTCTTCGTCTTGATAATACCTGTCGTCATGGAAGAAGTGAGAAAGAAGTAGAGTGTCTAAAAGACTAGGGAGAGTATTCCTATTTTTCGCATATAGCCACCATAAAAGCCGAGTTTCCCGGGGAAATTTTCCTCCTTCTCCTAGGAGGGATCGTCTGTAGAGAGTACGGTCAAACAGCACTGTTGTGCGTTCCTTCCCCACCCCGCCCTGAAAAAGCACGAACTCTGTCCGGTCAAAGGCTGCGGCGCTGCGACGAACGGCAAGCCCTACTGCTCCAAACACTTCACCGTGGGGCAGCGACGAGTCCTGCCGACGACACTGATGGCGCTCATCCGATCGCACTGCTGCGACGCGCGCTGTGTGAGCGGCAAAGCGCACGATAGCGGCGAGCAGTACTGCACCAAGTGTAAGGAAGCATGTTGCTGGAAGACGGGAGTCGCTTCGGCGTGAAGGGCGAGAACGATCTCGTGGAGATCGTCATTTTGTCGTATTCTGCTGAGGATGACTTCTCACTATCGTCGTATCGTCGTGAAAGTCGGCACCAATGTGCTGACGAACGCCAAAGGTCTCTTGGATGAAAAGGTGATTGCGTCGCTCGTCGCGCAGATCGTCCGGGCGCGCAATCAGAAGGTCCAAGTGATTCTGGTCTCGTCCGGTGCAGTGGCTGGAGGACGCGCCTTCGTGAAGGAGACAAAGAAACTTTCCGCTGTTGCCACCCGCCAAGTGCTTGCGGCCGTCGGACAGGCGGAGCTGATGCGCGTTTACGGATCATTCTTCCAAAAACAGGACGTCATCTGCGCACAGGTTCTCGCCACAAAGGAAGACTTCCGCGATCGCCAGCACTACCTGAACATGCGCGACTGCTTCACGGCACTGCTGCAGGAGAACATTGTCCCGATCGTGAACGAAAACGATGTGGTTTCAGTCAGTGAGCTGATGTTCACCGACAATGATGAGCTTGCGGCGCTGATCGCTTCGATGGTTGGTGCTGATGCATTGATCCTGCTCACGAGCGTCGAGGGAATTCAGGTAACAGGAGAAGACGGAACAATGACGGTGCTTAAAACGGTGACTGGCGAGAGCGATTGGAAGGATCATCTGCGGCAGGAGAAATCTTCGTTCGGACGTGGCGGCATGCAGACCAAATGCCGCAATGCGCAGAAGCTGGCTGGGCTCGGCGTCACGACGATCATCGCGAAGGGAACGGAGCCTGATGTAATCCAACGCATCCTCGCTGGAGAGGAACTGGGAACGACATTCCCGGCAAAGAAATCTGCGTCGAGCGTCAAACGCTGGGTCGCGGAGAGCGCGGGCAAGGAGAAAGGAGTGATCACCATCAACCGACGTGCGAAGGACATTCTGCTCGCACCCGACAAAGCAGTGAGTCTGCTCCCCATCGGGATTGTGAAGATTGACGGCGAATTCACCAAAGGCGATGTGGTGCGGATCAAAGATGAAGATGGAAAGGATGTCGGACTCGGGATCGCGCAGTACGCATCGGGTCCCGCGCGCGACGCGATCGGCAAGAAAGGACAGAAGGCCCTTGTACACTACGACTACCTCTCTCTGTTCTCATGAAGGATGTGATCGCCATCATCGGCACGGGCAACATGGGCGCTGCGTTTTACGCCGGCATCCATGCACATCTGAACCGCGTGCGCATCAATGTGTGCGACCGCAACCAGCTGAAGCTCGATGAGCTGGACGCGGAACATGAGTACACAGATCCCGCGAAAGCGATACTGGACGCCGACGTCGTTCTCTTGGCAGTGAAACCACAGTCGGCGCAGGAATTACTCGCTCCTATCGCCCGCGATCTGTCGGACCGCCTCGTGATTTCGATCATGGCGGGGATCAGTATCACATCATTGAAGAAGATGACGCGCAGCCAGACCGTCATCCGCGCGATGCCGAACCTCCCCGCGCGGGTAGGACGCGGTCTGACGGGATGGATTGCATCAGACACTGTCACGCCGAAGCAGAAAACGCTCGCACGTGAACTCTTCCTCGCCGTCGGACAGGAGATTGAACTCGAGAACGAAGCGTTGATGGACAGCCTGACCCCGCTCAGCGGTTCCGGACCAGCGTACTTCTACCTGCTCGCAGAACTTCTCACGGCCAAAGCGGTGAAGGAAGGTTTCACGCCCGACCAGGCCGCGCTCATCGCCCGCGAGACGCTCATCGGCAGTGCACACCTACTCGAAGCAGACTCCGGAACACCGGCCACTCTTCGTGCAGCAGTCTCTTCTAAAGGAGGAACAACCGAAGTCGCGATCAGGTCCCTCACTGAAAATCATCTGGAGACAATCTTCTCCGATGCCATCGACAAAGCCATCGCCCGTTCCCGCGAACTGAACCGATGACTGCCATTACCTCCGCACTGGCGAAAACAAAGACGTCAGGCACAGCCCTCGCGCTCGTTCCCGGGAAGACCGTGAACGCGGTTCTGAACGATCTGGCCCGTGCACTCATCACAAACGAGAAGAAGATCCTCGCCGCGAACGCGAAGGATCTCCGACGAATGAAGGAAGACGATCCGCGCTTCGATCGTCTGGCGCTCAGTCCTGCCAGAATAAAGAGCATCGCCGATGATCTGCAGACCGTCGCTGCACTCCCCTCTCCTCTCCGTCGGATCCTGGAAGAAAGGACCAGACCGAACGGCCTCCAGCTGACAAAAGTCAGCGTCCCGCTCGGCGTGATCGGCATCATCTACGAAGCTCGTCCGAATGTGACCGTCGACGTGTTCTCGCTCTGCTTCAAGTCCGGCAATGCCTGCGTACTCAAAGGAGGAAGTGATGCGGAGGATTCCAATCGCGCGGTCGTCGCCATCATCCACGGCGTTCTGAAGAAGCACCACATCGATCCGAGCGTGCTCCTGCTCCTACCACCGGACCGCCGCTCCGTCGCTGCGATGATGACCGCTCATGGGTTGATCGATGTACTGATCCCCCGTGGCAGCCAAGCATTGATCGACTTCATTCGCAAGAACGCGCGGATCCCCGTGATCGAAACCGGAGCAGGCATCGTCCATACGTACGTGGACAAAAGCGCGGACATCAAGAAAGCATCGCAGATCGTCTACAACGCGAAGACCCGCCGTTGCAGCGTCTGCAATGCGCTCGATACGCTGATCATTCACCAGGGCATACTGAAGAAACTTCCCGAGATCGTCGCTCCTCTTCTGAAAAAACGCGTCCGGATCTTCGCCGACACTCCTTCATATGCAATCCTGAAGAAGACGTATGACGCTGCGCTCCTGAAGCACGCGACACCGAAGCACTTCGGCACGGAATTCCTCTCGCTCCAAATGTCGATCAAGACCGTCAAGAATTTGGAGGAGGCTCTCGCGCACATCGATCGCTACGGCTCACACCACAGCGAAGCGATCATCGCGCAGGACAAGAAGACCATCGAACGATTCCTGAACGAAGTCGACGCCGCCGCGGTCTATGCGAACGCCTCGACGGCCTTTACCGACGGGGCGCAGTTCGGGATGGGCAGCGAAATCGGCATCAGCACCCAGAAACTCCATGCTCGCGGACCAATGGCACTGGACTCACTCACTTCCTCCAAGTGGATCGTGCGGGGAAAAGGACAGATCCGATCATAAACTTTGTGATTGCCAACAATCACAGGAAGAGGTCTAGAATACCCGCGATCTGCGCCGACCCCGCGTCGACGACGAGATCTTCCGCCGGACCCTCATGCAGCTCCCCGCTCTCCTCCACCAGGTCGATACTCTTCTCGGACAGAAGGATGACCTCCGGCTCAAGAGTCTGCTCCTGGGCCGCCGCCCGCAGGAGCTCGCGCACGTCATCGACAATCTCTCGCACGGCAAGCGGAAGACCTTTACCACGTTGCCGCCTGAGCTGCAGGCGGAAGTGGTCCAGCGGCTGAATGCGGAAAGCAGAAACTATATCCTGCCGAAGCTCTCCGACCACACACTCGCGCGCTTCCTGCACTTTGCGGAAGAGGATAACGCCGCCGACGTTCTGCAGATTATGCCCGAGGAACGTCGTCCGGGGATTCTGCAGTACATGAAGCCCGAATTGCGGGTGAAGATCGAGAAGCTGCTGCTGTTTGGACCGGAGACGGCGGGCGGCATCATGGATCTGAACTTCATCGCGGTTGCGCCGGAGACCACGGTGACGGCGGTAATCACGACGGTCCGCGATCATGCGAAGCAGCATAAGCAGGTTCCTGTGGTGATCGTCCACGGACCGAAGGCCGCGGGATGGGTGCCGGCGCGCGCGCTCGTCTCGGCGCTCCCAGGCGTCGATGTCGGGTCGCTGATGCGGCCGATGCAGGCAATCAATCACACGGCCGACCGCGAGAAAGTCCTTTCGATGATGGGCAAGGAGAATGCCGACGTCGTCCGCGTGACCGACGAGCACCACCGTACGCTCGGCGTGATCCACTTGCATGACCTTCTGCGCGTTGCGCAGGCCGAAGCCAGCGAAGACGTCTACCGCATGGGCGCCGTCGGCACTCTGGATACCAGCTATCTGCAGAGCA
>CAYGNM010000010.1:0-1018 GCA_964351275.1 uncultured Candidatus Peribacteria bacterium
TTCGAGACAATCGCGCAACGGTACCCTTTCTTTAAAAGAATTTCGTTCGCCTTGTCGCCGGTATCGTAGCGTCCGGGTGGTCGACCGCCGTCCGCGGGATGCGTGTTGCCGGCCGCCGGAGCGAGCGAGAGATGTTCGCGTTCACAGAGGATTTCTCGGTTGAAGGCGATGCAGTAGCTACTGCTCACGGGGTGGGATTTCCCATCAATATCGAAGTGCCACCAGGTGCGCGGGCGAAAGCTGAGGCTCGCGGTGTTCGGAACGGCGAGTTCGCGTTCCACCACATCGACTGCCGCGGGATTGATCAGAAAGATGTCATCGTCGCACAGCCAGCCGATGCGGCGATTCTTGGCGATGCGGTTGAGGAAAATGTCGCTCTTCGTTGCGGCATAGAAATTCAGGAACTTCTGCACACGCGCACCGGGGAATTCGGCGGGGTCGAGTTTCCCCGAACAATCGAAGATCACGGTATCCACGCGGTCGCCCAAATACTTGCGCACGCAGTGATGCCAGACGGTCATCATCGGCGGCAAAATGTTCATCGTGAACAGTGCGGGCTTCTCGGATGGCGGCAGCGCGGGTTTCGTCAAAGAGAAGCCGAGTGTCGGCAGGAGCGTCCTGCGCGCAGTCATCACACTGAAACGCTTGAAGAGTCTCTGGAGCAGAAGATGCGGTGCGACAGGCGATCCCATGCGAAAAGTATATACTGTTCCCGTTATTTCATTCCTTCAGAAAACGTGTTCCAAACGCAAAAAGCATGGTGGATATCGGTCATTCTCAGTGTGCTCGGCATCGCCATACTGATGCAGGTGCCCCAGTTTCTGCACATGCGCGATCCGCTCTTCCGCGGCATCCTCATTCAGCTCAACTCCGATGAAAACGTCTACTTGGCGCGCGTGGAGGAATCACTTTCCGGCAGACCCGAGCAGAGTGCGGAAGCCATCGTCGGGGATCCCGCGCTCCGTGGGTCGCAAGCCGGGGGCTTGGAGCGCATCGATGGATCGCTCTTCCGCTTCAC
>CAYGNM010000010.1:1028-12353 GCA_964351275.1 uncultured Candidatus Peribacteria bacterium
TCCGGGCGGCGACGGTGGAGCAGATCATGGATTCGATCGTCCCGCCAGCGATCTTTCTCGCTCTTGTTCTCTTCTTTGTGCTTTGCGGGTTCGCGCGGTGGCCGGGATTTTTCGGTGCATGGGCTTTTGTCCTCATCATGCTGTATTCACTGAACCGACCGGTGCAGTCGCGAGGGAGTTATCTCCTGCTCTTCCTGGCGTTCTCTGCGATCGTCGCTGGGCTGGAGCGGAGATGGCTCTACGGGATTCTCGGCGGCGCGATTCTCGGGTTCCTTGTGGGCGTGTACGTGTGGGCGTGGACGTTTGGCTGGCTGTGGCTTGGATTGCTTTTTCTTACTGCGTTGGCTGAGTGGTCGCGGCATCGCTCCCAAAAAGCAGCGCGTCGAATTGGACTGCTCTGCATCTTCAGTCTCGTCGGAGTCTTTTCTGCGATTCCCGCCCTCCTGTCACTGTGGAATCTTTCGCAACAACCACTGTACGCCGAGACGGTCTTTCGTAGTGGAATTCACCCCGGCCGCCTACCGGAATCGTGGCCGTACAGCATCCTCTTCACGGTGATGGCGATCGGAGTGCTCATTGCGCGGCGGAAGTCGAAAGGAAGTCACCGGACGGACTATGCCGTCATCACCGTGCTCACGGCATTCATTGCCATCCATCAGCAGGTCCTTCACGGGACCGTCTTCAATTTCGTGTCGCATTATCTGTTCGCGCTCGTCGCGGCTGCAATCTGTGTTGTTCTTCTTTGGAATGCCATGATCAGCTCATTTGCAGGAAGAAAAAAACTCATGCTGCGTCTTTCGACTATAGCTGCCGTCATTTATTTGGCCGCAATCGCCTACGACGGGCGGCATATTATCAACCAGTGGACCGTGCGAGACTCGCGCTTTCGTGAGCAGCACTTTGCGACGCTGCTCCCCGTGCTCGATGCTCTTCCGCGCTCGACAATTCTCTCCGATCCCACAACAGAAATGTTCCTCGCCGGGTCAACGAAGCACGATGTCGTCTATTCGCTCTACCTGAAAAACGTTCTGATGTCGCATAAGGAGATCGCTGAGCGGTTCTGCGCGACACAGATTCCCGTGCCTCCGGCCGAGCGTCATCTGGAACTGCAGCAGCCGATCTATCCGGATGCCGATGGTGCATTCTCCGGCGACCCGACCGTCCCAGCACGCGAGCAGGAGATGATCAGAGTGGCGTGCAATGAAGCGGATAGCCATGCTGCAAAGTCGATCCGGGCGTTCCATCCGCAGTACATTCTCTGGGATGAACTGCGCCATCCGGAGTGGAATCTCCGGCGCTTCCACGTTCCGCTTACGAAAGCGGCGTCGGGGAGTGGGTGGTCATTGTGGTCCCTTCACCGCATGAATTAGGTACGTGTATTTCGCGTCATGCATCCCAATGTCCATGGGAATCCTCTTCACGTCCGTGAATCCGATCTCCTGCAGAACGCTGATCATCTGATTCGCCGTGTACATCCAACGGTGCAGGTCGTAATCCTCTGTCTGGTCGCCTTTAAATTTTCCGAAGAGCTGCTGATTGAGGATGTTCGGATCCTCGCCCGCAAGAACACCCTTCGCGATCGCTTCGATATCGGGAGTCGAGACGCGCAGGCGCGCACCGGGCGCGAGCACGCGGAAGAATTCCTGTAGCACATGATGGACGGAGGGTTTGCGCAGGTGCTCGAGCGTCGCGACCGAGATGATCTCGGCGATCACGCCGTCGTCGATCGGGAATTTTTTGGTGATGTCGAAGACCAGATCGACTTGCGGCAGATCGACCACGTCCACATTCAGGAATTCCTTCGCATTGAACGGGTTGCGCCCGCCGCAGATATCGAGCTTCGCGCCGCGGAATCCCTTCGTCTTCCACTGCGCCGCACGGGCATTGCAGCGGGATTTGGTGACGGAATCTTTAGCCCAGCCCCAGAGGAAGCGGTAGGGGCGCAGGTGCCGGTAGTAGCGGTCGATCAATTTCTTCATAGTAGTATTAGAAGAGCGGGCAAGTCATCATCACTAATTTCCAGGCGTACCAGAACCGCGCCACTTCATATGGTAATGGTAATCGCTTTCCCATGTCCGGCGTCATCCAGATGCCGATCAACCGCAGCGACGCGACGGACCGTCCGCGCAACGTGTGGAGAACGCGCCGCAGCCAGGCTTTCCATCCTTTTCCCTTCGCTTGCTCGACCTCAATGCGGAGGTACTGATTCAGTTTGCTGTAGAAGACGCTGAGCGGCGGGAGCGGGGCGAGGCTTCCGTTCTGCAGCCGCCCGATCGTCACGCCGTCTTTCAGTTTCACACGCTCATGCACGGGCTTCTCCCACTGCTCCACAGCGTCTTTGTGAAAGAAGTAGAGACGTTCGTTGGGATACGTCGACGCGCGCATCACGACTGAGTCGTCATCCAGCAGATATCTGCGCGGAACTTTGTACGCGCCCGCACCCGATTCTGCCGTCACAATCGATCGGATCTCTTTCATTCCTTCAGGGGACATCATTTCATCGCTATCGAGCGCCAAAATCCACGGTTGCGTCGCCTGCTGCAGTCCTGCGTTGCGCGCGGCCGCAAAATCCATGAGCGGCTTACCCTGTGCGCCGGGGAACCGCTGCGGAATCACACGTGCGCCCAGGCGTTCGGCGATTGCGACGGTGTCATCCTGACTCCCGCCATCGATCACCAGGATCTCCGCGCATCCTGCGACGCTCTTCATGGCACGTTCGAGTGTCTGGCTGGAGTTCCAGGTAAGAATGTGGACGCTGATAGGAAGAAGCTTAGTCATTATCGTGAATAGGACAGTGAAAGAATGTCATGGTGAAGAGTCGAACCACTAGACGTAGACGAAGAACTTATAGATGAAGAAGTTCCACGAAACGGTAATGCCGATGCCGAGAACTTTGGCGAGCGTTGGATGCAGCCCGGCAATTTCCACGAAGGCGTAGACCATGTAGAGCTGCGCAAAATAATTCGTTGCCTGAAGAATCGCATATCGGAAGAGCTGGCGTCTGGTCTCCTGTTTCTTTTTGAAAGCGAAGAATTTATGACCGATGAAAGCGACGAGCAGACCGATGCCGCCGCTGATCATCGCTGCGGCGAAATACCAGTCTTCAGACCATGCCCAGAGCATAATTTGATAGCTTCCGATCTCCAGCGCGGCCGCAGTGCCGCCGCTTACCAGGTAGCGGAGGAATTGCGGGAGATGAGGGAGGAATTTCTTGTACATGTAGACATCATAGCCGAGAAGGGCACCCCGGTTCCGGCGAAGGAACGATCCAATAGCTTCCTACGGGCTTCCCCGTCTTCTCGTATGCGGGAATTTCGCTTTCATTGAGTTTACGCAGACGGGCAAAGCACCGTGCAGTTTCCGGGATCACGAGTGCGTCCGTCATGGTCGGCGAGAGTCGTTCGCGCATCAGGAAGAGCCAGTGTGGATTTTCGGGCAGCTGCGCGAAGACTTCGGCCTGTTCAATCAACAGGTCCGTTGTCGCGAAGTCCTGCTTCACAATGCGGATTGTCTCCGCGAGCGCGCCGCCTCTGCCCGCGCCGCGGTGCTGAAACTGCCAGGTTCCTTGCGCAATGGCGATGGAGACGAGGACGGCAATCGCAAGTTTCTTTCCGAAGATCTTTGCGGCACCGGTCGGCACGAACGGGAGCAGGAGGAGGTGTGCAGGCAGTAGGTGGCGGTACCAGCCGTACAGGTTGAACGTGTAGAGAGTGAAGCCGCCGATCAGCAGAATGATCAGATACCACAGCATCCACTCCATTCCCTTTGACGCCGTGGAACTCTGCCGGAACAGCGGTTTCAATTGTAAGAGTCCTCTGCCGCCGAGAATGAGGAATATTCCGAAAGCGATGTATGGGAGTCGTAGCAGAAGTTCGGGCATGGTCCGAAGGACGTTGAGGAAGACCGTATCGTTGTCAGTGCCGCTACTGACAAAACTGAAGATCTCCGAGATCGTCTTGCCCCCGGCGCTGTGCTCGATCAAAAACCACGGCGCGTAGACGGCCACGGCGACGCAGAGGATCACGGTCAACGATTTCACCGAGCGCCACTGTTTTGTCATGAGCGCGACACACCACAGGATTCCCAGAGCAGGGTAGACAAGCCCAAACGTCAACTTGGTCATCACCGAGAGCCCGAACGCCGCTCCCGCACCAATCGTCCGCATCGTCTTCTGGTTCTTTCCGTTCTCCGGTGTCGACATCAGGCTGATGCCGAGGAGGAGAAAGAAGAATGCGGGTACTTCGCCCAGCACGGGCTTGCCGGTGTTCACGAATGCGGAAAGTGAAATCAGCAGGAGCGTTGACCAGCGCGCTGCCGTCACTCCGGCAATCCGCTTTGTAAAGCAGTACATCACGATGCATGTTCCAAAAATGTAGAACGTCATCGGCAATCGTGCTGCGGCGAGCGAGAGACCAAAGAGTTTCAACGAGAGCGCCGCGGGGGCAATTACCGTCGGACCGACGGCGAGGAAGTAGGGGAAATACCACAGCTTCCCCAGAATCGGGATCGCGTAGCCGTGCCCGGCCGCGAGCGTCCTGGCCGTCATTACAAAATATCCCTCGTCGATCCAGGACACGGGAAACGTGCCGAGTTCGCGGTACGCAAAGAAGAGTGCCAGGCAGGCGATGCCGGTTTCCGGGAGCCACTGTTTCCATCGAGAAGTCACCGAGGAAGTATACAGCGTCACTCCTTCCGTAGAATCGCGATCACTGTCACGCCTTTCCGAGGTGTATGACTCGTCTTTCCTTTCAGGAACTTCAGCAGTGTGCTGCTCTCACTCTCATAGATCTTCCGCAGAAGCGTGTTCACCGGTTTCATCGGGACTTCGATGTCCGTACCGCCCTTCCCCCACGATTTCCCGCGCATCGCACTCAACTTTCGCATCATCTTCACAACGGGATACAGGCGCGAGTTGCAGTAACTGACAAGCAATTCCTCAACAGACAATCCTTCCCAGAGTTTCCGGAATTCTGCGAGCGAGTCGTACCGGCGGAAATGTTCAAATGCGTCATCGTGCGGACCCCAGAGCGACGTGTCCGCCGGTGCCATCATGATCAGCACGGCACCGGGCTTCATCGCAGAAAAGAGTTCCTGCACGAACGCGCGGTCATCCTCAATATGCTCCAGCACTTCGATGAGGAGAATCGCATCAGCCTGCGAAAAGTTTGGCACATCCTTGGGCGCGACGCCGTGAATGAATTTCTGGCTCGGGAATCTCTTCCGTGCGAATGCGATGGCATCCTCCGACGGTTCAACGCCGGTGACGTCGTAGTCCGCCGACAGAAAGTGCGTGAGTCCGCCGGTCCCGCACCCGACGTCTATGATCCGGCCGTGCGGTTGGATCAATTCATGGAGTAACGTGAGGAGAATCTGCCGCCTAGCCAGGAACCACCAGTGGAGTTCCTCCATGTCGGCGTGGGCGGAGAATTGGGGGAACTGCAAGGTGATAAAGGGGACAAAGGTGATAAAAGTGACCCTTCGCTTACGCTCAGGGCAAGTTCCGGTCCTAGGGTTTTCTCATACTCAAAATTTTGGCTGCTATTTCCTCCGGGCTTCCGGCAGGAATCAGATGGACCAGAGGATGATTGGCGAATCGCTCGCGAATCCCCGGCGTATCCGCGGTCAGAACTGGCACTCCGCATGCGACGGCGTCGACGACTTTGTGCGGGATAACGCGCTTTGCTTTGTCTGACGTTCCGAAAATACCGAGGCAGAGATCAGCGCTGCGGATCATCTCGGGCAGCGTTTCCATCGGGACGAAGCCTTTCACTGTGACGTTCCTCAATCCAGAATCTTCCACTATTTGCCTGAGCTTTGACGAGCCGACCATTGTGAAATGAACGGAGGTGTTTTGTTCCTCCAGGATTTTTGCGGCGGCGAGAATGTAGTCGATGCCGTGGAGGGGGATTAGGGTGCCGTAGAAGAAGACTTCGAACGGGTTGCGGGTTTCGTGTTGCGGGTTTCGGGGGAAGAAAAGGTCACTGCGAGATTCAAGGTAGATCACGCGAACACGATCGGGTTGCAGATGAAATGTCCTGATCAAAAATTGGCGATCCGCTTCGGTATCAATCAAGACTTCGTCCGCCAGATGCATGCTGATCCAGTCGATCATCCAGAGCGTCCACGCCCAGGGATGGAGCGGGGAATATCTGTGACGGTCGGAGACATCGGTGTCGTAGAGAGAGATGAAGGCATCGAAGATTAGGCGACGGCGCGGGCGGCGGGTCAATATCCATGCCAATGGCATCAGGAAATGGCCGGGGAAGGGAACGAGGACCGTAGGGGCGCTCGGAGCGAGCGCCCGCGCCGACGCCCGCGCCCGGAATTTTTTCCGGAGATCCAAACATTTCGCAAAGAACCCCCGCGCCTCCGTGTGGCATTCAATGACCGTTCCTTCGCCTCGGGTCAGCTCCTCGCACACGGTGCAGTGACGGGGGGATTTCCGGTCGTGGAAGCCGATGGTGATGATGTTCCTGATCATGCGTCACGTCGTTGTTGCCCTATCGTAGTGAAGCCGAAGAAGCCGAGGAAGCCGAAGAAGCCGAGGATCCCCGGTTGCTTCGATTTTGACGCTTTCCTCGGTATCCTCTTCGCCTGTGCGCATTGCATACATTAATCACGGCCGCTTCCCGACCGAAAAGGCGCATGGATTCCAGATTGCGCAGGTGTGCGATGCGATGACGGAGCTGGGTCACGATGTGACGCTCCTGAATCCCGTGTTCCGCAATCCTGTCACCGTCTCGGCGCAGGAGCACTACGGTCTCCGACATCCGGTTCAGTCCCAGTCACTCGAACATTTCGATGCCTTCCAGTCGCCGGTGGTTCCGGGATTCCTTGGCTTTCTCGTCAGCATGATCTCGTACGCGAAGGCGGTGCAGGCGTATCTGCGAACGCACCGGTTCGACGTTCTGTATCTCCGGTCGCCGCTCCTTCTGCAGGCGGCGCTCCAGACCGGGATGCCCGTGATCATGGAACTGCACGCTCTCCCACGATTCATGCGTGCGCGATTCGTCCGCCGATGCAATCGCTGCGTGAATATTGTCTGCCTCACGACCCCAATGCGTGATGAGTTGATCGGGTGGGGCGTCGAGTCTGCGAAGGTCATCGTCGAGGCAGACGGAGTCGATCTGCGGCGCTTCGAGAATCTTCCTTCTGTCTCAACCGCGAAGGCGCGATGGGATCTTCCGTCCGACCGTCCCGTGATCGGCTACGTAGGATCGCTTGCGACGCGGGAGACGATGGAGAAGGGGGTGAGGGAACTGATCGACGGAATGTGGAATGTGGAATGTGGAATGTGGAACGATCAACCAAGACCTTTGCTGTGGGTTGTTGGTGGACCTGAGCGCTGGCAGAACATCTATGAAGAGTATGCCCGGTCAAAAGGTTTGGATGAGCGTACGGTTCGTTTCCAGGGTCGCATCGCCGCTGCAGACGCCCCCTCCGCAATCGCAGCCTGCGACATCTGCGTCTATCCCGCGCCGAAGACGGATCATCCGTACTTTCTCAGAGACACATCGCCGCTCAAGCTCTTCGAATATCTGGCAGCAGGCCGTCCAATCGTCTGCGCGGATATTCCTCCCGTGCGGGATGTCGTCGATGAGCGGAGCGTCCGGTTCTTCCGGCCGGGAGATGCGTCAGACTTGGCCGCCGCCCTCACCGACGTTCTCGATCATCCGGAAGAAGCCGCGCGTCGGGCAGAGGAGGGGAAGAGGATCGTCCAGGAACATTCGTGGGAGAAGAGGATGGGGAGGATCCTGAAAGCGATTTCTGATACCGTTTCCGCATGAGTTCCATCATCCCCGTCGCCAAATCCGGCCTCACCTACGCCCTCTTCGTCTGCGGCCGCCCCGCGGTCGAGAATGCAAAATTTTTCACGCAGAATCAGGACGAATTCCAGGTCGGCGTCTTCGAGCGGCCGAAGGGCTACGAAGTGAAGGCGCACCAGCATCCGGAGCGGAAGGAAACCATCACGCGGACGACGGAGTTCCTGTACGTGGAGGAGGGGAAGGCAAAAGTCACGGTGTTCGACGAGGACTGGAAGACGCTGCATGAGCAGGAGGTCGAGGCGGGGGATTTTCTGGTGTTCTTCCGGGGTGGCCATCATTTGGTGATGCTGGAACCTACGAGGCTAGTGGAGGTGAAACAGGGGCCGTACGGGGGGGATGGGAAGGCGAAGATTTTTCGGGACTCGTGATGGATTCGCTCGTTGACTCGTTTATTCGTTTACTCGTATTCCTCGGGAGCGAATAAACGAATAAACGAGTAAACGAATTCGTGGGCATGTACACTCTTTCTATGCAGGTTCCTGTCAATCAGCCGGTAATCACAGACGCCGCGAAGGCGTACGTCGCCGACGCCATGGAAACCGGCTGGGTCTCCTCCGCCGGGCCGTACGTTGAGAAGTTTGAGACGGCGTTTGCTCAGTACATCGGCGTGAAGCACGCGGTGACGGTCACGAGTGGAACGGCCGCTCTTCATGTCTCGCTCCTGAGCTTGGATGTCGGGCCGGGCGATGAAGTGATCGTTCCTGATTTTACGATGATCGCGTCGGTGTTTGCCATCATCTACACAGGCGCGACGCCGGTGTTCGTCGACGTGGATCCGGAGACGTACAACATTGATGTGTCACTGATTGAAAAGAAGATTACCAAGAAGACGAAGGCGATCATGCCCGTGCATATCTACGGACACAGCGTCGACATGGAACCGCTCCTCAAGCTCGCGAAGAAGCATCACCTTCCAGTCATCGAAGACGCCGCCGAGGCGCACGGTGCTTTGTATAAGGGGAAGAAATGCGGATCGATGGGGACGATCAACTGCTTCAGCTTCTACGGCAACAAGATCGTCACCACAGGCGAGGGCGGGATGATTGTGACGAATGACGATGCGCTGGCGGAGCGCGCACGGCGGCTCAAGGATCTCGCGCACATTCCCGAGAAGCGCTTCTGGCACGACGAACTCGGGTACAACTACCGCATGACCAATCTCCAGGCCGCATGCGGACTCGGGCAACTGGAATCGATCGAGAAATTTCTGGAACATAAGCGTTGGATGACTGCCGCGTACGAGAAGCGCCTCAAGAGCATCAAGGGACTGCGATTGCCTATCACCAAAGACTACGCATCAAACGTGTACTGGATGTATTCGATTCTCGTCGGGGAGGATTTCCCACTCACACGCGACGAGCTCCGTGCGGTGCTGAAAGAGAAGGGGATCGACACACGCGATTTCTTCCCATCCACCACCCAACAACCGATCATCCGCAAGCTCTATCCTACTAAAGAGCGTTTCCCAGTTTCCGAGAGGATCGCGGAGCGCGGGCTGTATCTTCCGTCCGGCCTCGCGTTAACGGAAGAGCAATTACAATACGTCTGCGATTCCATTTGTGAGGTCTGCCCCCAGTAAAGACGCAATATTTTGCGTCTCTACCCTATGTCTATGAACGCATCTTCTCCATCGCCGATATCATTAGTCTCCGTCATCCTCCCGACCTACAACGAGGCCGGAAACATCGTCGGGCTCTGTCACGATATCCACTCCGCACTTCTCCAGCCACACGAGATCATCGTGGTCGATGACAATTCTCCCGACGGAACGTCGCGGCTGATCGAGAAGCTGATCGCGACGGGAACCGTTCCGGGTTTGCGCCTTGAAACGCGGATGACCGACCGTGGACTCACCAAGAGCATCCAGCGCGGGATCGATCTTGCGCGCGGAGACGTCATCGTCTGGCTCGACTGCGATTACTCGATGCCGCCCGTCATCATCCCGCAGCTCCTGGCCAAGATCGACGCGGGCTTCGACATCGCGGTCGCATCGCGCTTCGTTGCCGGCGGCCGGTACAAGGAGGCTGCCACGTGGTTCGGCGGCCACGAATCGCGCGCAGCGATCCTCCTCAGTCGGTTTCTCAACTGGTTCCTCAGCCACGCACTCTTCGGGCACTTCACCGACTACACCAGCGGGTTCATTGCGATCCGCCGTCCGGTGCTCGAGCGGATCCGCCTCCGTGGCGACTATGGTGAGTACTTCATCGATCTCATCTGTCGCTCGATCCTGCTCGGGTATTCCAGCGTCGAGATTCCGTACGTCAATATGCCGCGTCATGCAGGGGTCTCGAAAACCGGGTCCAGTTTTATCGTCTTGTTCAAGCGGGGACTGCCGTATCTGGGAACGATTGCGAGGATGTGGGGGCTGCGGATGCGGAAAGTGTGCAGGGGATCGATAGGTTAGGGCAGCAACTTCCACTCCTCCAGCCCAGCCTTGATCACACTTGCCGCTTCGTCGACGGTCTTCGCGCTGGGGTGCACAGTATCCCAACTGAGCGTTTCCGCTTTGTTGCCGAAAACTTCGTACAGATTCAGGACGTGGAAATCCTGCTTCTCCGCAATCAGGCGGAGTTTCTGTGCACTCTCCAGGTGCAAACGCTTCTCCGGCCAGATGACGAAGAGGAGATTGATGCTGCGTGGGAGCGTCTTCACGAATTCCGTGAGCGTCTGTTCATATTTTTGCAGCTGCGCATCCGTCACCTCGTCCCCGAACGCGTTCTGCCGGTTCTCCTCTTCCTGCCGGTGGAGATTTGCCTGCTCGGTTCGTGCGATGACCACTTTCTTCATCGTGCGGTAGAGAGCGCTGTGCAGATCAAGCCAACACCGGCCCGGAATCCATCTCATCAATCCATCGTTGAGGGGACTGCATCTCGGCTGATCCGGCGTCCAACCCGGCGGATGCAGATTCCCGTCGTCATCCAGAACATTGGGTTCCGTTTCCGTCAGATCGTTCCAGTGGAAGACGAGGATCAGGGTCTCCGGGTGCAGAACATCCACGTTGTCTTTGTACATCGCCGCTTCCTGGCTCAGTCCGTAGCCCGGCGCTGCGGCATTCACGATGTTCAGTTTCTCCTCCAGAAGAACATTGAGCCGTGCCGCGAGCGTCTGATCATTTTCAACGCCGTACCCGAAGGCGATGGAGTCGCCAAGAAGAGCGAGCGTCGGTTTTCCCGGGTGGACGTCACTGGAGCGGAAGCCCCGCCGGTCCGTCACGATGGTCGAGCGGAATGCCGTCTCATTAAGGTTTGGCTTCAGTTGGTAACTCAGTTCCGGATTGTCACTCTTTCGGTAAATCGGCGGCGTCTTCTGCGTACCGCGGTCGATGCCGGTCACTCGCAGTCCGATCTCGATTGCGCCGAAAAAGAGAATAACCGTGCTGCAGAGTAGCGCGATATTGATCAGGAGCGTTTGGCAACGTAGGCGAGAAGTCACCCGTTCATTCTATCATGCCTATTACGATTTTCGTCCCACAAGCACAAAGAGTCCGCCTTCGCCGCTG
>CAYGNM010000011.1:0-7791 GCA_964351275.1 uncultured Candidatus Peribacteria bacterium
ATGCTGCACTGCGCCGATGTGGTCGAGATGCCCGTGCGTGAAGAGAATCGCTTTGATGCGATTTTCCCGCCCACGGAGACTCGAAAGATCGGGGATCAGATAGTCGATCCCGAGCATGTCTTCGTCGGGGAACTGGAGTCCCAGATCGATGATGTACAGATCGCCATCGACATCGACGACGAAACAGTTGCGGCCGACCTGCTCGAATCCTCCAAGAGGATAGAGACGGAGACCTTTTCCGGCGTTCATCGGAACGATGGGGGCGAGAGGAGCGGGGATGACCGCCGATCGCAGGCCACTGGGTCCTTGTCGTGGTGGCGTTCCTTGTCCGGTGACCGGCGCTCGTGAAAAGAGGACGGTCCGCGTTGGTCCTGTACCGGTCGTACCGGGAGAAGTGGATCCTTGTGGAAGTGGTCCACCCGGACGACCTCCGCGGCGACGTCTGCGACGGCGACCGTGCGGTGCTCCGGATTTATTGAATGACGGCCCCCCTGGGCTTTGTGAAGGTGCTGGTCCGCTTGCGGACGCTCCTCCGGTGACTTCGAACATGTCTGTACCTGAGAAAAGAATGAAATTGAATCTGCGTCCATCGTACGCTTTCGTTGGGGAAATAGCAAGTAAGTCTCTGTCGCATACTCTGTTTTTTGGCTTCAGATAAACGAATTTTTACTTGCATTTTCTGTAAATGATCAGTCTTCACTGCTATGTTCCATCAGAACATCACACCAGAATCACGCCGTTGATCATTCATCGTTCCTTCTGTAGCCTCTCCACCTGATGGACATCGTCGTCCGTACAGGCGAAACGAAAGCGGGCTCCGGCACGTCGCTTGCCGCTCTTTCGTTCTCTTCTTCCCACGGAGAACAAGCGTGTCTGCTTTTGCATGGAGAGTCGCAGGCGCGCGATGGCAAAACATTGCAGGAGGAGTGCACGGCGATCATGCAGCATGCGCTGCTCGGTACGGAGGGCGAGGCGTGGAACCGGCTTGATGGCACGCTGAAGGAACTCAACGGCCTTCTGAAAGGCTTCATCATTTCGGGAACTCTGAAAGATATTCACGCCATCGTCACGCTCGTCGACCGTGGCGGGCAATTGCATGTGGCCGCGGCCGGCCGGGGAGAGGCCTACCTGATCCGTGCGGGGACATCGAGCCAGATCACGGAATACACCAAAGGGAAGCCCGTCTCGGCCTTTATTCATATCAGCAGCGGAACGCTCGAACCGGGCGATTCGGTCATTTTTTCGACCCAGCGGCTACTGCGGTCTCTTACGCCGGCCCAGCTTTCGCAGCACGGGCACCACGGCGAGCGCTTTCTCGATGAAGTCATTGCTGCGCTGGAAGGAGAGAAGGAAATTGCGGCGCTCGCGACCATGCATGTTCCCGGCCACGGCGAAGCGCCGGCTGCCCTGACAAAGGAAGAATCAAACGGGAAGGCAGCGCTGCCCGCGCGGCGCGCGGGGACTCGCCGTTCACCATCGGGGGTTGCGGGCATGGTCCGCGGTCTCGGAGATCGCCTCCTCCCGCTCGCGCAGTCCGCCAGCAAAGCGGGCGTCGCTTTCGGCAAGCGGGGTGCCAGCAAAATGGTCGGCTCCGGCGGCTTGCAGTCACTCCGCGACAAAGGCATGACCTTCCTCGTCGATCTCAAGGATCCCAAGCGCAAGCGCCGCGCACATCTCTTTCTCCTTGCGGGAGCTGTTGGCGCATTCCTTATTGTCTGGCTGATTGTGAACATCGCGACCAGCAGCCAGCAGAGCAAGACTCGCGCGGAACTGAGCGTGCTCGTCACCCAGATCAGCGACGAGCTCCGGACAGCCGATAACCGACGCTTGGCTGGAGATATTGACGGTGCCAACCGTATTCTCGAGGGCGCGGAGGAGCAGGCAAAACAGGTGATGAGCAACACGTCCGGACAGTTCCGCACCGAGGCACTGAGCCTGCTGGAGCAGATTCGCGGCAAGAGGGAGGAGATCAATAACATCCTGCGCGTGCCGGCGCGCGTGCTCGTGAACCTGAGTTCCAAGAATACGGATATCACCACGCAGGGGCTGATCGGGCTCGGGGAAGGGGAGTTCCTCGTCTACGACCGCGAGAGCGGCTACCGCGTGCTGCTCAACCGGATCGACGAGCCCCGCAGACTCGTGGAAGAAGATTTAATCCTGCAGGGAACCGACTTTCCGCGGTACAAATCGCAGGTCTTTATGACGACCGGTAACAGCGTCGTGGAGCTCTCGGCGAACCAGATCATCCCCATGAAGACCGAAGACCCCGCTGGCTGGACCACAGGCAAGGACATCGAGGCGTACCTACGCTTCCTCTACGTGCTCGCTCCGGAGAAGAAGCAGATCTTCAAGTATGAGCGGCTCTCTAACCGCTACTCCGCGCCGGTCCAGTACAACGTGAACGGCGATCTGACCGGAGCCATCGACATGGCGATCGACACCAGCGTGTACGTCCTCAAAGAGGGTGGGGTGATCCTCAAGCTCCTCCGCGGTGAGGCACAGCCGTTTGTGATCAGTCATGCCCCGGAAGGCGCGCCAGCGTCCACAGCAAACACCTCGGGCGGCGCCTATCCGGTCCTGAGCGGCGTGACCAAGATGTATAAGGTATCCGGCGGCAACTTCTACTTCCTCGATCCCACCAAGGAAAAGGGCCGCGTGATTGTGGCGACGGACAGCAACGGCGCCGGCGAGTCGTCGTACCTTAAGCAGTACTTCTTAGAAGGCGAGCAGATCGGCACGCTAAGGGATCTGTATGTGGATCCGGAAGAGAACAGGATGTACGTGCTGGATGAGAAGAGGGTATACGTTGTTGATTTGGCCACACGGTAGTTTTAGCTAATTAGCTTGTTAGCTTCTTAGCTTTTTCAGCTAACAAGCTAAAAAGCTAATAAGCTAGAGACATGAAAGTTCTCATCTTCGGTACTTTCGACCACTTCCACCCCGGCCATGCCTTCGTCCTCACGGAGGCAATGAAGAGAGGCGACGTGACCGTGATCGTTGCGCGGGAGAAGAATGTGGAGCGAATCAAAGGCCGATTGCCGTCACAGTCCGAAAGTGAGCGTGTGCAGGCGATCCAAGCACTCTTCCCCGCCGTCACCGTGCTCCTCGGGGACCCGGATGATTTTCTGGCACCCGTCCGCTCCATCCAGCCCGATCGAATTCTTCTTGGGTACGATCAGCGATTGCCGCCGGGAGTCGCGGAAGCCGATTTGCCGTGTCCAATCGAGCGACTGCCTGCGTACAGGCCGGAGGAGTTTAAGAGCTCTAAAAGGCTTAAAAGGGGATAAAGGTGACGCTCATCGCAGTGGCAAAACCTTCAGATTTTTGCTATAATAGTGAGAAATGTCCGACACAAACACTCCCCCAAAAGCCCCCCTCTGGAAGCAGCTTCTCGGTGCCCTGACCGGTGCGACGATCGCCGTGGTGCTCTACCAGGGATACACATTCACCTCGAGTCAGCTTGTGGCGGACGTTGGTGCATTCCAGGCGGACGTGTCCTCCGGTCCGCAGGAATCTCCTTCCGCTCCTCTCATGCCGTGGGAGATGGGCTTCGGGGCAGCGTCGAGTCCGCCCAGGCGGACGGAACAGGCACCCGCACCGTTTCCTTTTGGAATTGAACCTGCATCGGAGCCATTCCCTGCAGCGGACCCCATGATGGGTCCCTTTGGACCGGAGCCGCACCCTGCCGCCATGGAAGAGTCATCGTCGTCGCAGGAGAGTTCCCCGGAAGCCATTGCACAGGAGGACGTCCCGCCACAGATGCCGGAACCCGCTCCGATGGAAGAACCCATGCCTACACAGGAGTCGCTTCCGGAGGCTGTGCATCTGGTGACGGCCGATGTTCCGGAGCATGGTGAGAAACTGCCGCAGTCCGGATTTGGATTGGATCTGCTCGCCGTTACCGCGCTGGGAGCGGTTATTGGAAGCAGGCGAAGGGCAAAAAGGGCATAAAGGTGACCCTTCGGCGCAGCTCAGGGCAAGTCCCGGTTTGAAAGGTGTCCACGCTATGATTCTGTGGTGATTTTTCTCACGATATTTTCGCTAGGTCTGCTCCTCCTGATTGCGATCATGGATGCGCGGACGGGAATGATTCCGGATTTTCTAAGCGTTTCATTGCTCCTAGTAGCGCTTCTCCGAAGTTATCTCCTGGGATCATCACTATTCTTTCCTGTACTCCTCGGCGGCGGGTTCTTCCTGCTGCAGTGGATGGTCAGTCGGGG
Source organism: uncultured Candidatus Peribacteria bacterium (assembly GCA_964351275.1). Lineage (GTDB taxonomy): Bacteria > Patescibacteriota > Gracilibacteria > Peribacterales > Peribacteraceae > JABFSS01. Next base: position 4,221 of record CAYGNM010000011.1, read on the forward strand.
GAAGTGGGTGGGGAGCGGGGACATTCTCCTGGCTGCGGGAATCGGTGCATTTTTGGGGGGCGTGTCGCAGCTCCTGATTGCCTTGGGAATTGCATACATCCTTGGAGCTGTTTTTGCGGCCGCCCTGCTTCTTTATGGCAAGAAAAAAATGAAGGAGGAAATAGTCTTTGGACCGTTTTTGGTTATAGGCACGGTAATGAGTTTTTCTCTCGGGGAGAGAATTCTTTCAATTATTTGATCGCTCACCGCCATTTTCTTTGTGCGCCAAAGAAAATGGCGAAAAAGAAAGGCGCCGCGCTCCAACGCCCGCTCCACTCGCCCCTTCACCCCCCTGGAGCGCGGAACCCCTCCTGTTTTGTTTGGTGTTTTGTTCGCCTAAAAAAGAACATGTACGAAAACAGGGGCCGCGCCTTATTTAAGGTGAGCCCCTGAGAATGTCAGGAGCGTCAACCACATAAGTGGGGATCACTCCCGACAACGTTTTAAACTCTTTCGAATTGCGGGCTCTTGCATTGAAGATCCCGTAACCGAGAGTTCAAAATGTTGTAGGGAGAATCACACGCATCTGACAGTATGAATTCTACTAGTTTTCTAGGAAATGTCAAATGCATCCCAGCCCTTCTACAAGCGCAAAAGTCCCCTTTGGAGCTACTCTCAGGGGGTATGAAAATGGTCGCCCAAAACAGGCGTGCGCGGTACGACTACGCCATTGTCGATACCGCAGAGGCAGGGATCATCCTGACGGGCCCGGAAGTGAAGTCGTGCCGGCTGGGGCATATCAACCTCTCGGGCGCGTACGTGTCGTTCCTCAATGGGAAGCCGGTTCTGAAGGGTGCCGGGATCAGTAAGTACGCCTATACCGGGCCGGATGTTCCGTACGAGGAGCATCGTGATCGGCAGCTCCTCCTCAAATCCTCCGAACTTCTGAAGCTCCAGCGCGCCACGGAAGAAAAGGGCATGACGATCGTTCCGCTCGAAGTGCAAGCGGGCAAATACATCAAAGTCGTCATCGGGCTTGGCCGCGGCAAGAAGAAGATGGATAAAAGGCAGGCGATTAAAGAGCGCGAGACGGGGAGGAGGTTGAGGGAGGGGCGAGAAGTATGAGGTATGTGGTATGAAGTATGTCGTATGTCACTGGCGATTGATTGCTGAAGATGAGAGGCAGGAATCATGAATTATGAATCATGGGATCCAATCTCCTCGGTTGGGATTTATGCTGCGAGGCTTGGTGTCTTTTCAGATTTCTTTTGAATATGCGACAGGCACTCCGCCACTTTGCGCTGAATTGCCATCGCAATGAGCACGGGGTCCATGTCCAAGTCTTCCAGTCTCTTTCTGTATTTCAGAGTTCCTGCAGTCCAGAGATCATCTGGCATCTGCTGTTTTGTTCCATAGGAGTACGCCTCCCGGGCGATTGCAAAGTCTCCAGCCTCCATGCATCGCTGGGAGAACTGTACAAAGTGTTCCGACGGCGGATGTCCGTTCATTTTGGCATCAAAACAGTACTTTTTTGCTTCGTCTAAACGCCATCGCAGGAGGTCTGAGCCATCCAGAATGGCAGATAATTTCTCTGAGAGTTTGTCTTCTGGCGACTCTGGAGAGTGCAGACGCGGCATAGGAATCAATGAGTGAACGAAAGGAGGGGGAAAGAATAATGGACAATGCGGAACACACAATGGGAGAATCATCCGCCTTCTAGAGGAAGACAGACTTTATGGGTTTCCTTTCCTCAATTCCCACGCTCTCTGATGTCGCTCTTGCCCGCCCAGATTCAAAAAACGATCGAGGAGTTCAGCAAACTCCCCGGAATCGGCCCTAAGTCGGCAGAGCGCCTGACGTTCCATCTGCTGCGCAGTTCCAAGGCGTCGCCGGAGGCGCTCGGGGCCGCACTGCAGAAGCTCAAGAATGAGCTCCTCTACTGTAAGACGTGCCAGATGGTGACGACGCTAGAGGAGTGCGAGGTGTGCAGGGATTCATCGCGTGATCGTCAGACAGTCCTCGTCGTCGAGAACCCGCTGGATGTCGTCGCGTTCGAGAAGACGTCGTACGCCGGGCTCTACCACGTCCTCCACGGCGTCCTCTCGCCGATCGACGGCATGGGGCCCGAGCAGCTCAAATTGAAGGAGCTCATCGATCGTGCTGCGGCCGGCGGAATCACCGAGGTTATCCTTGCGATGAATCCGGATGTGGAAGGGGAGGCGACGGCGAACTATCTTCAAAATAAATTGCAGGGGCTGGTGGGGAAGGTGACGCGGCTGGCGCATGGGTTGCCGATGGGGGCGGATATTGAATTTGCGGATCAAGGCACATTGAGAGAAGCGTTGGCTGGTCGGCGGTCGTTGTGATTTTCTGTAGCCCCTCCTCCTAGCCTCCTCCCGACGGGAGGAGGAATGTGTGTTGTTTGCTGTTTTGTGGGTTCATGGAAAACCCACCGTCGTGCGGATGGTGGGTTTTTCCGGCCTTTCAATCGGCCTGGTGATACTTGGGCTTTTGGCCCAGCCACCATCCGATGCCATAGAGCGCGCCGGCGACGATGGGGCCACAGGTGAACAGCATGAAGCGGTTCGCCTCGGCCTGCACGGGGTGCGTTTCCTGGAGTTGTACCGAGACTCCAGTTACCACGACCATCGTAATGACTGCCGCCGTGTATTTCAGGGCAACACTAGCGAACTCTCTGATGGAGGTATCCATTTGCGTTTTTCTCCCTGGGCGAAAGACCGGTATCCACTGCCGCGACGTTGCGACAGCAGACATGTTTTATTATAACATATATTTAGATTAGTGTCTAAATGCCCTTACCCCCGTCGTCACCATCACCAATCCCAATTCCTCTGCCTTTTTAAAGACCTCCTGATCCTTCACCGAGCCGCCCGGCTGGATGATGGCAGTGATGCCATGTTTGGCGGCTTCCTCGACCGAGTCGGGGAATGGGAAGAACGCGTCACTCGCCATCACCGCACCCTTCGCCTTTTCTCCTGCCCGCTTGGCCGCGATCCAGGTGGAATCAACGCGGCTCGTCTGTCCCGCGCCGATGCCGACGGTCACTAGGTCATGCGCGAAGACAATCGCATTGCTCTTGGCGTACTTCACGCACTTCCAGGCGAAAAGGAGATCGCGGATTTGATCGGCGGTCGGTTTCTTCTTGGTCACAACGGTCAGGTCCTTTTCCGTGATTATCCGAGTATCCGCGTTCTGCAGAAGCATCCCGCCGAGGACCGAGCGGTACGTCGTCTGTTCTTTTGGCGGCGTCAGGGGCTGTTCGATCACCCGAATATTGGGCTTCTGGCTAAGGATTTCCAGTGCCTTTGGTTCGTAGGATTTCGCGATGATCACTTCTACAAACATCTTCTGATCGATGATTTTCTGCGCGATGACGGCGGTGCATTCACGGTTCAATGCGATGATCACCCCGAAGGCGGAGAGGCGATCGGCGTCGTAGGCGCGCTGAAACGCGCCGTCGATGTTTTCATGAGAAGCGATGCCGGAGGGGTTGGCGTGCTTCACAAAGACGGCGGTCGGTTCCTCAAATTCCGCCACGGCGCTCCACGCAGCATCAGCATCGAGAATATTC
>CAYGNM010000011.1:7801-11795 GCA_964351275.1 uncultured Candidatus Peribacteria bacterium
AAGTTTCTTTCCCCACAATGCGTTGGTGTGCGATGTTCCCAGACCGGAATATTTCCCCCACTGGTGTGGATTTTCGCCGTAGCGGAGGTCCGCGCCGCCGCTCAGTATCAGTCCACGTGTTTTACCTTCAGAGAGCCAAGAACTGATGAGCAGGTCATACATGGCCGTGTGTGTGAATGCCGTTCCCGCAAGCCGACTGCGCGTCTCATCCGTCACGCCGCCCTTCGCAAGTTCGTTCAACACGTGGTCATAGTCCGCGGGATTGCAGATCACCGTCACGTGCGCAGAATTCTTTGCCGCGCTGCGAAGGAGTGTCGGACCGCCGATGTCGATCTGTTCAATAATTTCCTCCGGAGTCTTCGATGGATCTGCAGCCGTCTTCGCAAACGGATACAGATTCACCACGACAATATCGATCGGCTCAATACCGAGCTTCTTTCACATCATCAGCATTATCGCGGCGGAATAAAATCCCTCCCATGATTGCGGGATGCATCGTCTTCACGCGTCCGCCGAAACACTCGGGAAAGTTTGTGACCGTCTCCACGGGCGTCACCGGAATCTTCGCCGCCATCAGTGCCTTCTGCGTTCCGCCCGTGCTCAGGATCTCGTATCCCAGTTCTGTCAGCCTCCGCGCAAAGGGTTCGATGCCGGTTTTCTCGGAGACGGAGAGGAGAGCGCGTTTTCCCACACCCGGGAGTGTAGCTGCACTATTCGGCTTGGGCTAGCGCTCCTTCGCGGAGTTTATCCCGAGCGAGCCGAGGGGCTCAGAATGACAAGTGCTCATATAACTTACCCTTGGTGCATCATCTGGGGAGAGTTGCTATAGTTTTTTCGTCTCTTCCTCATTCTCCTATGCGTTCCAAGCCAGGTTTCGCTCTCATCGAATTGCTCCTCGTCATCGGCATCGTTGCGATTCTCGCGATCATCGTGATCGTCGCGATCAATCCGGCCAAGTCGCTCTCGGAGGCGCACGACGCGCAGCGCCGGCAGGATGTCCACACAATTCTGAACGCCGTCTACGACTACATGCTCAACAGCAACGGTGAGCTGCCCACAGGCATCCCCACCGTCACGCCGAAAGTCATCTGCCAGTCCGATGTCTCGCCTTCCGAGTGCGTGACGATTCTCGGTGGTGTGAGTCTGCGCGTCCTCTCGGGTTCGTATCTCAGCACCATCCCGCGCGATCCATCCGTCGCCGCGACCGGCACGGGGACGCGCTACACCATCCTCGAATCCAACGGCCAGATTACCGTTGCGGCACCGGGAGCGGAGAGGGCAGAGAGTATCAGTGCGACGCGCTAGCGCGCCCTCACCCCGCACCAGTCGCGCTGCGGCGCTCCGATGCGGGGCAGGCCTCCTAGCCCCCTCTCCATCATTCATGGAGAGGGGGGACGGCTTCCTGATACGAATCTCCAAGTTTTACAGAGAGTCTTACTCTTCATTCTGCCTGTTGCAGGTGAGTGATTTATTTTCAGTGAGGTATTTATTCTTCGTATACAGAAAAAGCGCCGGCCTTGGCCGAGCACTTCCTCTGTTCCCGCTCTTCTGTACGCCGGGTTCTGTTTCGCGGCGTAGTCCCCGAAGGGACGTAGCCGGAAGATGATCATCTCTCTTGCCGCGGCTGTTGCCAGCCGGGTCTACCCCACTACGCTCTTCGCTTGCGCTCAGAGCTTCGCGGGGATTAGCGGAGGGGTAACCGGAGTGACGGAACCATCACTGACTCCGGCGACCCAAATCCTCCTTGCATGACCTAGAGTTTACCGACGCGACTTTTCAATCGGTCCCCCGTTCAAGCCGGGGGCGTTGCACATGCCCGCGCAGCCTTCTTGCGAAGGATGGGGGCTCGTCTCTGTGGCACTGGTCCGCATGCGCATTTGCTCCGCCTACGCCGAGCTTCGGCGGACAGGCGGTATATGGGGCGCATGGGTGGGCGTTACCCACTAAGCGTTCCAGTCATGCCCGGACGTTCCTCTACGCCTTCAAGAGGCGCAGCGATCATCCAAAGAGCGGGAAAGCTCAGTATGGCAGATTTGCGCTTTTTCCTCAAGAGCTTCCTCCGATTTTTGAATACAGGTAACCTGCAATCAGGCCGCTGTAGCTCCAGCCTTCGCTCGTCCGCCTCGGCGGACGAGCTTCGGCCGGCAAGCAGTGGTAGAGCTCCCCTCATCGGCCGCTGTAGCTCAGTGGTAGAGCAACGCACTTGTAATGCGTAGGTCACCGGTTCAAGTCCGGTCAGCGGCTCCATCCGGCTTCGCCCCTGCGGGGGCTACGCCGCGATTTCGCCTTCACGATAAAAATATCAAGCCGGATGCCGCGGCGTAGTCCGCCGAAGCGGACGGAGCCGGGCAGAATTTATTATCAGCGATCGATGTCGCCCCGCAGGGTGACGCAGCGGCTCCATCCGAAAAATCCGCTACACTTTCCCCAATGAAGAAATCCGAGGCCATCTTCGGGGTGCTGCGGGTGCCTTTGGATGCCGCAGCCGTCTTTGGGGCGCTGTTTCTCGCTTATCACCTCCGTTCGCTGAATATCGCCGTGATCCCCGGTCTGGAGATCGCAGATGCAGCAGGGACGCTCCCGACGATGCCGTGGTATCTGATCCACTTCATTGTCCCGGGAGTCGGGACATTCCTGGTGATCGCCGCGCTGCTCGGGCTCTACACGCTCGAGTCGACCGAGAGTGCGTTCCTCGAAATTGGGCGGGTGATCCTTGCGACTGTCCTGTGGGTTGCACTGGTGATCGCGTGGTACTTCCTCGTGCGAAAACAGCTCTTCTTCTCACGTGCTCTGCTGCTCTACGGCACCGGCTTCATCGCACTCTTCACTGTTCTGATCCGCACAATCCTGACGCTCGTCCAACGAGCCTTCCTCCGTGCCGGGGTTGGCAAGCGCATCGTCGTTTCGGTTGGACAACAAGGACTGGCTGAAGCCGCATTACTCACTCTCAAGTATGACGAGCACTATGCATACCTCGGGCATCTGCCCGATCTTGAGGCGCTGAAGCGGATGGTCCATCAACACAGGCAAATTGATCTCGTGCTTCAGACCGATCCGAACCCCGAGAGCGACCGGACGCTCGCACTGATCAACGAGTGTCGGAGCCGCCAGATCGGCTACGCGTTCCTGCCGCCCGTGCTCGTCGACGTCCCGCATCAGTTGATTGTCGAACGCCTCGGACTCCTGCCGATGATCCGCTTCCAACCCACACCACTCGATGGGTGGGGGAGAGTCCTCAAGCGGCTGTTCGACCTGATCGCGAGCGCGGTCCTTCTTATCGTTCTCTCTCCTTTCTTTCTCCTGTTCTCTCTCCTTGTTCTCCTCGACGGCGGCTGGCCGATTTTTTACGTGTCCGTCCGCATGGGCGAGCAGGGAAGACGCCGCGTCTCCATCCTCAAATTCCGGTCCATGATCCGCAACGCCGATAAACACAAGGAAGGCCTCCTTGCGCTCAATCATCGTACGGACGGCCCGCTCTTTAAAATCCACAACGATCCGCGTGTGACGCGCGTGGGAAAGGTCCTCCGTCGATTTTCGTTCGACGAATTCCCACAGCTCATCAATGTCCTGATCGGCAATCTCTCTCTTGTCGGTCCGCGGCCGCATCTGCCGGAAGAAGTGGAGAGATATTCTCTCGAGCAGAGGAGAGTCTTTGCGGTGAAACCGGGAGTCACGGGACTGGCGCAGATTTCGGGGAGGTCGGATCTGAGTTTTGATGAGGAGGTCCGGTTGGATCTGCAGTACATCGAGGAATGGTCGCCGCTGCTGGATTTGTGGATTCTGTGGAGGACGGTGTTTACGGTGTTTTCACGCAAAGGAGCAGATTGAAGCTGTCATTTCATAAGAAGAAGATAATAAAAAGTTCCTCGTACGCTCGTTTCTCCGAAACGAGCTACTCGGAATGACAGGGACTGCATATTAAAAGCCTCTCGATACGAAAACCGCTCCGCGGTTTTCTACTCGAGGCCGCGTGCGGGGAAGGTCTCGCCGAGTA
>CAYGNM010000012.1:0-11685 GCA_964351275.1 uncultured Candidatus Peribacteria bacterium
GACATGTCGATCTTGATCAGCGCGTCCTCGCGGTTGAAGACCTCTTTCGCGATGGTGCGGACGAGTTCGGTCTTGCCGACGCCGGTCGGACCGAGGAAGAGGAACGAGCCGATCGGTCTCTTGGCATCGGAAATCCCCACGCGCGAGCGGCGGATGGCGCGCGCGACTTTCTTAATCGCGTCGTCCTGCCCGATGATCGATTTGCGGAAGACTTGTTCCAGATTCGTCAGGCGCTTGGCCTCGGACTTCATCAGCTTGGTGACGGGGATTCCCGTCATTCTGCCGACGACTTCAGCGATGTCATCCTCGGTGATCTGGATCGGCGTCCGGCGATCGCCGTCCTGCGCGTTCTTCAGCTGGTCGAGCTTCTCTTTCAGCTCCTGCTGCTCCTGCTTCATCTTCAGGGCCACGTGGTACTTCTGCTCTTTGACTGCCAGCTGCTGCTTGACTACGAGCTGCTCGAGCTTCTCCTCCATTTTGCGGATCTCGGGCTGCGCGGTATCGGTGTGCTGCAGGCTCTTGCCCGCGGCGGCTTCGTCCAGCACGTCGATGGCTTTGTCCGGCAGGAAGCGCTCGGTGATGTACCGCTTGCTCAGCGTCACCGCGGCTTCGAGAGCGCCGTCGGTGATGGCGAGGTGGTGGAACTGCTCAAAGCTCTCTTTGATGCCCTGGAGGATCTTGATCGCATCCGGAACAATCGGCTCCTGCACCATGATCGACTGGAAGCGGCGCTCAAGCGCACGGTCCTTTTCGATGGTGCGGTACTCATCAAGCGTGGTTGCGCCGATCACGCGGAGCGCCCCGCGGCTGAGGGCGGGCTTGAGGATATTTGCGGCATCCAGCGATCCTTCCGCGGCGCCTGCGCCGACCACTGTGTGCATCTCATCGATGAACAGGATGATGGAATTATCACTCTTGGCGGCCTCCTTGATGATGTCGTCGAATCGCTGCTCGAACTCGCCGCGGTACTTGGTACCGGCGATGAGGGAACCCATGTTCAGGGTCAGCAAACGCTTGTTCTGGAGAGTCGGAGGTACAGTGCCGGCGACAATCCGCTGCGCAAGTCCCTCGACGATCGCCGTCTTACCGACGCCCGGCTCGCCGATGAGGACGGGATTGTTCTTCGTCTTGCGGTTGAGGATGCGGATCATGCGCTCGATCTCCTCGTCGCGCCCGATGATCGGATCGATCTTCTTCTCCTTCACCTTGGCGATCAGATCGTCTGTGAAGTAGTCGAGCACAGGCGTCTTGCTCTTGCTCTCCGTCTTCTTGCGCTTGAGCCCCTCGCTCTCTCCGGACATGGCCATACCTGGCTGCATGCCGACGATGGCGCCTTGCAGGCCGTGGAAGAATGCTTCCAGCGACTGCTCGAGGTTGCGGTTCTGCTGCTTAAACGTGTTGATCTGCCCGAACATCTCCTCGACGCGTGTCTTCAGATCCTCCGGGTCGACCTGCATGTTCTCAAGCAAGAGCGTCGCTGCGTTCTTGCCCGTGGATACGAGCGAGTGGAGCAGGTGCTCGGTGCCGACGTTCGCGTGGCGGAACTTATGTGCGGTGATGACGCTCTGTTCGATGACGGTGTGGAGGAAGGTAGAGAGGCCATGCTTCACGTGCTGGCCCTCGATGTTCGAGGACTTCATCGCCTTGAGCAGAATTCGGACGTTCTCCTGCGTCACACCCGCTCCAGTGAAGATCGAGAAGCCGAGGGACTTGGGAATACTCAAAAGCCCCAGGAGCAAATGCTCCGTCCCGATGTACGGGCTCTTTGTGTTCTTCGCCTCCTGCTCGGCGATCTGCAGTGCCAGCTTGGCGTTCGGCGTGAAGCGGTCAAAGGGGTGCATACACGGAGAGGGAAGTAAGGAGAGAAGCCTTGATTAGCAGTCTAAGTCGTTGAGTGCTAATTGTCGAGAATCTTCCTGACATTCTATCGTAAAGACGGCCTAGATGGCATTGTTTTACATCTCTCAAATATGCCGAGATAGTGAAATGTCTATTACACTACACATGATACGAATCAAGAATCATGAATTATGAATCAAGAATCATGAGGGAATCGTGATTCATAATTCATGATTCATTTGTCTCGTGTTGGGTGGTGCATCCTCCAGTCTTCCAGGAACAGCGCAATAATGGTTGTCGTCGGGATGCTAAGGATGACTCCCAGGACGGGGTGGATGACGGTGGGGAAGCTGACGCCAACGAGCATGGCGAAGAGTATCGCGAGCGGCGAGAGGCCGACGGCGCGTTTCATAATCAGCGGGACGAGCAGGTTATTCTCGCACCACTGGATGGCGTAGTAGATGGCGGCAACGATCAGCGCTTGGAAGAATCCGTGCTGCGTACCGGCGATCAGCACAGCGGGGATCGCGGCGAAGAGCGGTCCGATGACGGGGATGAATTCGGTGAAGGCCGCGAGGATGCCGAGCGTGAGCGCGTACGGCATCCGGAGGATGGTCAGCGCGATGAAGACCATGATGCCGATGGAGAGACAGAGGATCAGCTGCCCTCGCGCCCACTGCGCCATTTTGGTCTGGATTGCTTCGGACTTGTCGGCGACGTACGGACGCAGCTTCCAGGGGAGGAAGCCCTTCACCCAGACGTTGATCTTCTCCTTCTCGAGCTGGATGAAGAATGCCATGACCAGGATCACGATGAGATTCGCGAAGAAGTTCACCACCGAGCCCGCGAGATGGGCGGCGAGCACAAGCGAATTTTGCGCGGTCGAGGCCAGGCTCTGGCCGAATTGCTGCATCGCATCGGTGAACTGGTTGATGGAGAGGTTTCTGAGTGTCGATGCCACAAGGTCTGTGAGGCTTGCGTTAGCGGCATCGCCGAGGAACGGCAGGGAAATCTGCGGATCGCGGAGGAACAGGTTCACCTCGCTCTGGAGCAGACTCGCAAGATCAATGAGCTGCGACGCGATCAGCGGCACCAGCGAAACGAGGAGAAAGACGAAGAGGAAGAGCGCAACGAAGTACTGGATCAGAATTCCCAAGCCGCGGGGGATCCCCAGTCGTCGCAGGAACTGCACGCCCGGATCGATAATCATCGCGACGAAGACGGAAAGGAGAAGTAGCACGATCTTGTCCTGCAGGAGCCAAATGAGAAGTGCACCGACCACGATCGCGAGCACTGCGAATGTGGACTGGACCACGCTTCCGATAGAGAGGTGCATCACTACTTCGGGCAATGCCTCTTCTTTCGTACCGTGCGGCGCAGGGGTCTCCGTGAATTGCCGCTGCTGCATTTCGCGCGCCTTCGCAAACAGTTTTTGCGCCTTCTCGCCGATGATCCTGAGCGAGGTGAACGAGGAGCCGCTGGTGTTTTTCTTGGGGGTCATCCGACGAAGAGAACGGAAACGATGGTATCAATAATGAGATACGCGAAGATCACCACGACGAATCCGATGATGGCGTGGGAGATGCGCTTCTTGGCCGCCTCTTTATCTATGGGTGGGGTGGGAAGTCCAGAAAGCCCGTACTCGTATCCGCCCTGGATGATGCCGAAGAGCGCGAATCCTCCGGCGAGGCCGAATGCCAGTTTGATGAGGTACGCGAGATAGAGGGGGATGCAGTCGAAGTGAAAGTTCCCCGTGATGAAGCTGCAGTTGCCGATCACCCCGCTCTCGGGAATCAGTTGCTGTGCCAAGACGGCGTTCGGACGGAGGACCATCAGAGCGACCAGCGCGAGCAGAAGGAGATTCATCATGGAGCGCATAGTGTGGCGTATTTTGGTCAGGTGAGCGATTGTTCTATCAATCTATTGTTATAGTATAGCAATAATCCAACCATTCTTCCACTGTTCTCCTGGAGTTCCGCATCGCGCCCGATTGTCGCTCTTGCCCCCATGGCCGGCGTGACCGATGCGTCGTACCGGCAGCTGATCAAGCGCATTGCACCGGAGGTGATCGTCTTCACCGAGTTCCTCTCGACCGATGCCATCCACTATGGCGCGAAGAAGACGCTCGAGATGCTCAACTTCGATCCATCACTCGAGCGGCCGTTCATCGTCCAGGTCTTCGGTCACGATCCGGAGCACTTCCTCAGCGCCGCCAAAGTGATAGAGGAACTCGGCGCGGACGGCATCGATATCAACATGGGCTGCCCCGCGGCGAAGGTTGTCTCGTCGTGCCACGGATCGGCGCTGATCCGCGAGCCGGATCTCGCGGCCCGACTCGTGGAGGCGACGGTGAAAGCCGTGAAGATTCCCGTGAGCGTCAAAACGCGGCTCGGGTGGGACAAAAAAGAGACGCTCATTCCGTTCTGCAAACGTCTCGTCGATGCGGGTGCAACTGCTCTCTCTATCCATGGCCGCCGTTTCTGCGACAAATTCACGGGCAAGGCGGACTGGGAGCCGATCTACGCATTGAAGGAAGCTGTCAGCGTTCCGGTGATTGGGAACGGCGACATCGCGAGCGCGACGGATGCGGTGAGGCTAATCAAGAATCTCGACGGGGTGATGGTGGGGAGGGGGACGTTTGGGAATCCGTGGGTCATGAAAGAAATTTGCGACGCTCTCCGACCATGCTCGTTTACTCGTTTATTCGACCAAGCGGATATCGAACGAACGAATAAACGAATAAACGAAACTCCGACCAGCGACAGGCCAATGACATTTGAGGAAAAGATTCCCTGGATATTAGATCACTGCGCACTCGCCGTCCGCTTTAAAGGCGAGCGGAAGGGAATGCTCGAAATGCGGCGGCATCTCTCCAGTTACGTCAAAGGCTTCGATGGCGCGAAGGAGATGCGGGAGAGACTCGTCCGGGTGGAGAGGCTGGAGGAGGTGCGGGCTATTCTTACCCGTTGATTCGTTTACTCGTTTATTCGTTCGTTCTACGAGTAAACGAATAAACAAGAATGGTTCGAATCTCCGACCACGCCCATTCGATCATGACAGACTACAGCTGCACTTTCAGCCCCGGTCCCATCGTCGGGCTGACGGAGACGGTGAGGATGTACTCGCCTTTGATGCCGCTCGGCTGCGCTTCCTTTACGGCGACCATCAGGGCTTCGAGGTTCTCCTGCAGCTTCTTGGGACCGAAGGAAATCTTGCCGAAGACGGTGTGGATGATGCCCTGCTTGTCCATCTTCATCTCGATGCGGCCTTTCTTCAGTTCGCCGATCACTTTCGCAACGTTGTCCGTTACGGTTCCGGACTTCGGTGACGGCATCAGGCCTTTCTGCCCGAGCGTTTTCGCGACTTTGCCCAGGTCCTTCATCATCTTGGGGCTGGCGACGGCGATGTCGAAGTTGATTTTGCCGTCGGCAATTTCCTTGATCAGATCTTCGTTGCCCGCGAGCACGGCACCGGCCTTCTTGGCGTCATCAATCAGATCATCCGGCACGAAGGCGGCGATGCGCACATCTTTCCCCGTGCCGTGGGGGAGGGGAACGGTGGTGCGAACCAATTGATCGGCCTGCGTGGTATCGGCGTTGATGCGAATGTGGACGTCGGCGGCACCGTCGAAAGATGAGGTCGAGAGCTTCGGCAGAAGCTCCATCGCCTCGGCGATCGGATATTGGGGCTTGGTGACAAGTGCCTTGCGTTCGGCGTACTTCTTTCCTTTCGATCGTGCGAGTGGGCTTCTTTTGGAAACCATAGAGATGGGGGGAACGTGGTTTACCCTGCCTGTCCGCCGTAGCCCCGATGGGCGAAGGTGGAAGCGAGTCCGCCCGAAGGCGGCGAGTCGAAGGGTGGTGGCGCTTCGAATGAAGCTCCCACGAGTGCGGAGAGTCTACAATACTTTTTTGCAGGTGCAAGAGAAGCGAACATGACCGAACGGCCCGTTACTTCGTTACTTCGTGGCTTCGTCGACCATCACCCGGTTTGACGAAGTCACCCTTCGAACCCGCTTAGGGCAGGCTGAGTAACGAGAGCGTTCGAGCACAATCATTTCTTCTTTTTACCCGCCAGCGCCGGCTTCAGTCCCGCATGAATCGGCATCATGCGAAAGGCCTTGGATGTTGCGGGATTCTTGGTGCACCACGAGAGCAGCAATCCGTAGAGGAGTATGACCACTGGTGTGATCCACCATGAGCCGGCAAGCGGTTGTGTGAGGAGTATCGTGAAGATGACGGAGAGCACGCCGACGAAGATCAGGAGCGCCCCGATTATTTTGAATGTGTACCAAAAGAGGAGGGCTGGGACGCGGCGGGATGCATCATCGATGCGCTCCGCCGTCTGCTCGTGCCAGAGGAAGACGACGCCGCCCACGCTGAAGAGGATGAGGAGCGCCAGATACATCTCCGCGCTGAATCGCTCGCCGCCGGTGCCGAATTTCTCGAGGACGCCGTAGACCGCGGGCAACGCACCGGCCGTCATCATCGCAACGCCGACGGTCTGGAGGAGGTAGCAGTAGAGAGCCTTGACCACCGAGCCGACCCGGATTCCCGGCGAGAGCAGGCAGGGGATCAGCGCGATTGCGAGTGCAAACATCACTGCAAGCGGGAAGAGGAGAAAGGTGAAGAGCACGGAAAGGCTCTCGGAGGTGAGGACCATGGACGGTGAGGGAAGTGAGTGGGTGTGAGCGTACAGCGTGCTATTGGTGAATGGGATTGCGGATGCCGGGAGAAATGATGTGATGAGGAAAAAGAAGGAATACAGGAAATAGAAGAAATAGAGGATTGATTCTGAGGAACGGGAAATCCTCTATTACTTCTATTTCATCTTTTTCTTCTCATCCCTATTCAATAGTCACTCCCATACTCCTCGCCGTCCCCGCAATGATCGCCTCCGCCGCTTCGATAGTCGTGCAGTTTAAATCTGGCATCTTTGTCTCCGCAATTTTCCGCAGCTGCGCCTTGGTGATCTTGCCGACCTTGTTCTTGTTCGGCTCTCCGCTGCCGGCTTCGATCTTCGCTTCCAGCTTAATAAGCGTCGATGCGGCCGGCTGCTTCACCTTGAACGTGAACGAGCGATCCTCGTAGACAGTGATCTCGACAGGGAGGAGTTGGCCCATCTTGTCCTTCTTGGTCTGCTCGTTGAATTTGGTGCAGAAGCCGTTGATATCCACACCAGCCTGACCGAGAGCAGGTCCCAGAGGAGGGGACGGGTTTGCCTGACCGCCACGTGCCTGCACTTTGATGACTTTCTTAATCGCTTTCGCCATAGCCGCGAGAGTCTAGGGGGGGAGTTGTGTGGGGTCAACTGCCCTTTTATTCCGTCAAAGCATCGATCAGTGCGTTCATTTCGCCTTCCCGCCCCTCTTTTACGTGCAATTCATACAGTCTCTCCCGCACCCGGACGAAAAGCGCCCGATCTTCTAGGATCGCGGGATCGCGGAAAGAGAGGACGTCACGGGGTGCCATTCCCTGTGCTGTCTGCGTTTCGTCCGTCAGGTCTGTGAGACGCATGGAGAACGATGAGCGCAGAAGTTTGCGGACATCGGTGAAGATCTCCTTTACGTCCTGTGAATCGATCCAGCCGATCGTTGCGACGCGATCATCATCCTGTAAGAGCACTCGCGCGGTGAATGTTGCCTTCGCGCCAGGAGAGAGGACGATCGGGAGGAGATTCTGTTCCGTTGTTTCAGTGACGGTGAATCCCTGTGCCTCCGCAATCTTCACCACGTCGGGTCCGGCCTTCTTTGCAATGCCGTCATCCTGTTTGGGAAGATGAAGTGTTCCTTTGGTGAGCAGGACGTCTGACGTACCCAGCAAGAGCAGGACGCAGATGAATCCTGCAGCGATGAGAAGTTTCTTCAAGAGGGACATTGGGAGGAGTCTAGCAGAGTGGTATGATTCCATCATGGTCCTCAAGCGCTCCAAAGATCCGGCCGCTTCCGTGGTCCACGCGCCAGTCACAGTACCCGAGCAGTCCGCATTCGAGGTGACGCTCCGTCCAAAATCTCTTTCGGAGTACGTCGGCCAGACCAAAATCAAAGGACATCTGCTCATGCACATCCAGGCCGCGATGTCGCGCAAGGAACCGCTCGGGCACACGCTCCTTCACGGTCCCCCCGGACTCGGCAAGACGACGCTCGCGCATATCTTGGCACGTGAGATGCAGGCGCAGATCCGCATCACGTCCGGTCCGGCGCTGGAGAAGCCGGGTGACCTGGCATCGATCCTCAGTAACCTCCAGCAGGGCGACGTGCTCTTCATCGATGAAATTCACCGGCTCCGTCCCATCGTTGAGGAAATGCTCTACGCCGCGATGGAGGACTACGCGCTCGATCTCGTGATCGGCAAGGGGCCGACCGCGCGGTCGATGCGCCTCACGCTCAAGCCGTTCACACTCCTTGGTGCGACGACGAAGGCGGGCGCGATAAGTGCACCGCTGCGCGATCGCTTCATTCATCACTTCAAACTTGCGTTCTATGAATTACCCGAGATGCAGCAGATCGTCGAACGTTCCGCGCTGCTGCTCCGCGTCCCGCTCGAGAGTGACGCTGCGAACAGGATTGCGAAGAGCAGTCGCGCCACGCCCCGCATCGCCAACCGTCTGCTGCGCTCAGTCCGCGACTTTGCGCATGTGAAAGGGAACGCAACGGTCGATCACGCATGCGTCGAGACCACGCTCCGTGCGCTCGACATCGATGACCGCGGGCTCGATGCCACCGACCGCCTGATTCTCGATGCGATCGTCACGATGTTTAACGGCGGACCCGTGGGTCTCGGCACTATTGCGGCTGTTCTCGCTGAAGAGGAGGACACGGTCGAAGATGTCTACGAGCCGTACCTGCTCCAGCAGGGGTTCCTCCAGAGGACACCGAAGGGGAGGATGGCGACGAAGAAAACCTATGAGGCCCTGGGGATGGCGGTGCCGGAGGGGGCGCAGGTCACTCTTTTTAATGATCAATGATACCAGCGCAGGTCTTCGACCTGCGAATCAACGCACGCCGGAGGCATGCGCTGGACGATTGATCATTGGCCATTGGTTTTTTCACTGCATAGTTATCGTGTCCATCATCTTCTCAAACGTCACAACGTGATCGTCAAACGCTTCCGTGCTATCCGCAAACGTCCAGACGTACGCCTTTTTGCCGCGCACCATCCACACCTGCTGGAACGTCATCTCGCCGCCGTTGAGTGATCCTGTGAAGAGCACGCGATGCGCGCGGTACGTCCCCGCCAGGAGAATGTCGTCGGATTGAAGTAGTTCGTACGTATCGAAATAGTCCTGTTCCATGCGGATGCCAAGTTCCGTGTATGCGGCGAGCGTCATCTCTGTCGGAAGATCCTCGACGACGAGATTGATATTCTGACGGATCCCGCGGGGCCTCTGCTCGCGCGAGAGGAACATCGTCACAAGCGTGAGCGGCTCTGTCCGCTGGAGCAGATCGTGCCGTTCCCATGACGAAGGATACTGAATCTTCACGCCGAATCCGGCGTTCTCAAATGTCCGGTCGAGGGGGACGTCGCGGATCGTGATTCTGTCCGAATTCTGCACCGTCACTACGCGTGCGGCTGCACGGATGCTCCGGCTCGTCGGTCGTGCGACAGGGGAATCCCAGACGCGCGCAAACGTGGGCAGGGGGCCCAAGAGAAGGGTGAGCAACACGACAGGTGTCAGGAGTTTTTTCACCAAAAAAGCATAGCCGTCCCGTCCTTGACTGGAAAGCATTTCCAACTCTCTTTATTGCGCTGATTCACCGCTTCCACGTCTTACGCATCTGCAGCTTGAGCACGCGAGCAGACGGGTGGGGAACCGTGCTGCGTCGTGTCAGCGCGGCGCTGGAGGTGGTTTTGGCGGTCATACGGGTGTGAATCGGGCGGGAGCGGGCACTAGCAGACGCTACGAACAAGCCGATGGAGAGGATTGCGGAGATGAGGAGGGAGAGGAGTTTCATGCACCGAGAGTAGGCGGTTGATCGGGGAATGCAAGATGAAGCGGTTCCCTCATGACGCGATCGATCGCCGCATGCATTCCATCAACGAATCGCGTCCGGGAAAAATCCTGCGAGCGCTTCCGGCACTTCTCAGAATTCAGTCCACTCTTCTCAAACTTTCCCATCGCATCGGCGAGTGATTCAGGTGTGGGGTTGTCGAAGAACTCTGCGACATCATGCGTCAGTGTCTCCAGCGCGCCGCCGGCCCGATACGCAATCACCGGCGTCCCGCACGCGAGTGACTCCAGCGGTACCAAGCCGAAGTCTTCCTCTCCGGGGAAGAGCGTCGCGCGCGCACCCGTGTAGAGATCCTTCAGTTCTTCATCCGTCCGGTATCCGACGAATTCCACTGTCGGACCCGCGATCGATTCCAGTGAACGCCGGGCCGGGCCTTTTCCCGCGATGATGAGGCGGGCCTTCCTTTTGTTACACGCATGAATGGCGAGATCAATTTTTTTGTAAGGGGCTAATTGTGAAACGATCAGATAGTAGTTGCGGGTTTCGGGTTTCGGGTTTCGGGTCCCCGCAACCCGCAACTCGCAACTCGCAACCGTGCTTGGCTCAAACCAAAAGTCATCAATTGGTGGATGAATGACATCACTCTCGCGTCTCCAATAGAGTTCGATCCTTCTCTGTACTTCTTTGGAGGCCGCAATGAGTCCGTCCGGCCGGTCCGCTGCTTCGCTGTCCCAGATCCGGAGCCGGTGGAAGAGTCTGGAGAGGTACATCCTCTTCAGCGGTCCGAGGAGCCCTGTTCCCGCGCGATCGAGGACGTCATGCGTGCGGTCCCACAGGTAGCGCGCGGGGGAGTGGACGTAGCAGAGATGTTTGGGTGCGGAGTTCGTGATAATGCCGTGCGTGAAGGCAGAGGAGCTGCTGAGGACGAGGTCGAATTCCGAAAAGTCCCAGGCTTCGACGGCGGCGGGAAAGCGACGGAGGTGGAGGTGATGATTGAATTGAGAATGGAGAATTGAGAATGGAGAATATCGGAGGTCTCCTCGACGTTGGATGTTGCTCGTTCTCACGCGCGAAGGCGGGAACCAATCGCCCAGCGCACGCTCGTCATAGAGGAGGGTGTAGATGGGGGCATCGGGGAACATCTCCGCGATCACACGGAGCACGCGCTCGGCTCCGCCTTTCATTGTCAGGAGTTCATGAACGATTGCGATCTTCATGTGCCGATGATAGCGGTACTGCTTGCCGGCATATTGACAGATGTTATAATCTACATTATGGTATTTTCAATTTCCCGCTCACTATGATGCGCCGTTCCCTCATCGCTTCCATCGTCGCATTCACCGCTCTTCTGCCTGTCGCGCTCTTCGCGAAGAGCTTCGATCTCGAGTACCGCATCTGTGCCCGCGATGCGATGAACAACCGCGAGAATCAGAACATCATTAACACCAGCAATCACAACCTGAACCGTCTGAGTGCGTACCAGGAACACCGCACGCGCGTGTACGAGGCGTGGAGCAATGAGAACGATAAAGACCGCGATAATGAAATCAAAGCCGCCGATAAGGATTTCAAGGCCATCCTCGCGTTCCACGAAAAAAATTACAAAGGGATTTTGAACGATCTCTCCAAGAACTTTAAAAACGATGAGAAGAATTGCAAAAATGCGTACAACGACCGGGTGAAGCAGGTGCCTACTGGCGTCATTTGCACCTCAACCGACCAGTGCCGGCCTCCGATCGGCTACTGTACTGTCGATACGGGCGAGTGCCGTTCGAGCTGCAAGTCCGGAAGTCAAAACTGCATTCAGGTGTGTACGGGGAGGTGCAAGGTGAAGTGAGGAGGTTTATTTACGTGAACTCCATTTGCCGCATGGCTTGCCATGAGGAGCGGAGCGA
>CAYGNM010000013.1:0-11562 GCA_964351275.1 uncultured Candidatus Peribacteria bacterium
GACCGTGGCCTGCTCCCCGATCGCGCGGCGCGAGCTCATGGCGTCGTACCAGACGATCATGGCGAAGGCGAAAGCAATGGCGAACTCGACCGACTCCGCGCCGGTCTTAGTCCAGACGACGATCAAGAGCGACGTGACAAACGCCGAATGCGTACTCGGCATCCCGCCGGAACGGAAGATGCCGTCGTGCCAATTGCCCGTGCGGATTCCCTCCGCGACGATCTTCGTCAGCTCACACAGGAGGCCGACGACGAGCGGAATCAGGAAGGGGTAGAGGCGGAGGAGGGGCATGGACGAAGAGTGTAGCAAAGAGAGTCTAATTTTCACGCCGGAGCTTGAAACCGCCCAATGTCGCTAACACCCCAAGCTGAGGAGTGGGAATGATGTACTCGGGACCTGGGGCAGCGACAACTGCTTCAAGTCCATCGAACAATTGTCTGTATGTTGCCCCTGCATTGACATGGCTAGTGCCAGCTTCCTCATTTGGCATGAAAAGATTGCGATTGTAATTCTCACCGGCAATAGTATACGTGCCATCTCCTGAGCGACTGATATACGTGATGCGATGGAAGCGTGCATTCGCGAGGCCGGTCGGTACCACCCTCCAGCGGACTCCATTGATTACCAGTACGGGATTCTCAAATGGTGGAGCCAAAGCAACCTGTACAGTCAGTCCCGGTCGGATCGTAATACGCTCACCTATAAGATTGACGTTGGGACGAATATTCTTCTCTGCTTCTTGGCGGAATTTTTCCACGACTGCCTTTCGATCTGCTTCTATTTTCTGCTGGACGGTCAATTTTTCTGCCACTGCTTCTTTCTCCGCCTGCGCCTGACCTTTCACTTTCGCCGAAAACTGTGCGGAATTTTCCGCCGCCTTCGCTTTCACTTGGCCCGCCGGTATTCCATCCACCTCCCCTTTTACACTCGCCTGCTCAGCACCAATCTTGTCGACATTCTGCTTCACTTGACCGGGAGGAGCCTGGCCCGGAGCGACTGCTCCGGCTTTGGCCTCACCCTGATTCGTAATAGCGGGATTCTGCCCCTGAGCATTCTGTTGTGCCTGCGCTTTGAGCTTTGCCTGTCCATCGGGAGACCATCGTTCCGGGAGATGCCGTGCCAACCATGCCGGCGAATAGGAATAGATGAAGGACCCCACGGTATCCCATGTATCAACCGCACCAGTACTCACCCCATCCCACGCACTCCCCGCCCCTCCCCTGACCGAACTCCATACTTCCCGCCAATTCACATTCCGGAGACCGAACCATGCTCCTGCAACTGCACCGACAGCCAGCACAGTTTTGCCGACGTTCTTGAGCGTCTCGACGGGCTTGGTGAAGAGATTCCAGAGCAATGATCCTCCGACCACCGCCGTGGTGGCGGCAAAAGCAGCGCCAAGATATGGACTGCGTAGTCCCGGATTGAGCTGCGGAGGTTGATAGTCCGGCGATCGCGCAAATTCCGGCGGACCGGCGGGCTGTGCCGGAGCGATCGGGAACGCATTGATCTGCGCCCGAAGGTCACCGATCTCCTTACGAACCTCTACACCCGTCGTGAAGTGTCCATCAGCATGTTCCAAAACGGCATTGACCCGAGCCTGCAGTGCGGGAAAATTCGGATCAGTGCGCATCATCGCAACAGAGTCCCGCAGATGCCGAAGGTCCTCGCGTGACGCGGGAATGTCGTTCGTACGATCGGCTTCCAACTGAGCCAAGAGTTCGATGTGGGGGACGGGGGGGGTCATGTTTGTGTGTACAAATGATTGTGTAGATTTTAACGACAAAAAATTTACAGCAGCGTGAATAGTGCCTGTTTCCCATCTGGCAATGGATCCGGTTCTGTTTCCATACTTCCACTTGCCACGAGAGTAAGGGCAATGCTCGCCAATTGCCGATGTGTGATGTCCTTATCGTCGACGGATCGCCCCCAGACCCTGTTAAATTTCGCCGTCAGCAAACCCGATCCCACATCGAGGGTATTCAAGGTAAGCACATGGTAGCTGCTGGTGGGAGACAATCTGCCTTCGACCTTAATGTTTCTGATGGTCTCTCCGATTTTCAGCGCCAGCTGGCCTCCGCCGACTTGTACAGAGATGTTGCCATCGAGAGGGATTATTTGCTCTGCCTGCGTGAATATATTTCCGGTCTGACCGTTCAGAGTTTTCGTGATATTTTCCGTCGCAGTTTTCAGACGTAGCTCCGCTATTTCCTGCGCCGTTTTTGCCTGTCCAGGATTCGCCGAAACCTGATTTGGAACACTGGTCCCTTTAGCCGCCCCTTGGTTTGCGACACCAGCTTTCGTCTCGGGTTGATTAGGCACAGTAGCTTTTTTATTTTGCTGCTGAAGATCGACGGGCTGCACAGTATTATCCGGACGCGCATCGTGGATGGTCGGACGGGGACCGGGAGACGTCAGTGACGGATTCGTTGACCGATTGGCCTCGTAGTACGCCGTGTTTCGTTCCCATGTATTGAGACGGGTAATGAATCTGCCCCTCCACGCGGCATCACTCTCCACCAAACGACGATCGCCTTGCGTGTAACGGCTGAGTGCGTCCTGGAATTTGAGTTCATCGGCAATGCCGCGCGCCGTGCTCTCCATGAACCGGCCAGCGAATGCGAAAGGCCCGGGCAACATCGGCAAAATGGTGGTGCTGAATCCCGAGAGAACAGTCGTGATGCCCGAGAGCACCATGCCCTTCAGATCCTGGGCCGACACACCGACTGTTTCCCGGAGGAATTTTCCGATCCCCTCGCTGCTGTAGATCATGTCGATCGCACTGTTGATACCGGTGATCACCATCCCTGAATACCGGGCGACGTTGCTCGGTGCCGGATACGCGACGCCGGGAGCGACTTCTGCCGCGAGAGACGTGAGCGCCTTGGTGATGGCATCGGCGGTTTTTTCGCCGCGCTCGAGTGCAGCGGCAATCTCCGCGGCAGTCGACGCATCATTGAGGGCGGCGCTGAGAGTCACATTCAAGCTCGCGGAAAGTTTACGGTATTGATCAGGACTTGCCGTGCGCAGACCGACAATCGCCTCTGCCGCATTTTTCCGGAACTGCTCCAGATCTTTCTTCGCCTCTTCCTGGGATTCCTTGGTGCCCTTCTGCGTCAACTCTATCCGCTGTTGGAGAGCTTGGAGTTCCGCGTGGACTTTCTTGCGAGCCTGCTCGATATTGTTTGGGATCTCTGCATTTTGTCCGGGCCCTGACGGTGTTGCATTATTCTGAAAGCACAACCTCGCTTCTTGAAAGGAATAAGAACGATGCTGCAGGGGTATGTGTGTCATAAAAAGAATCAGGCGTGAGAACCAGAAACAAGTCCGTACAGAAACTTGGAAACAACCCCCTTGAAGGGGAACTCGATTTTCTGTGTGAGAATCTGCTCAAGCTTTGCGCATTGTTCCGGCTTCATCGTCGGAAGGTATTCGAGCCAGAAGGTACGCTCAGCCTCCGTCAGAAGCGACGTTGTGGACACAAGTTTTGTCAGTGAGGGGAGATCCATGGGGTATTTGTGTAATTTGTGTAAATCGGATAATTATAGCAGAAATAGCTATTTTGGCGAAGACGACAAAGGTGACAAAAGAAGAAAATATGACAAAGGAATTGAACAAGAGTTTCTTTTGTCCCTTTTGCGATCTTTGTCACCTTTGTGCGCCTCGTCCGTCTTGTGTTAGCGTTCGTCCACATCCTCTACTATGAATATTCAACACTTTGAAAAGGGCCTCACCTACAACGACCAGGAACTGCTGATCCTGGCCAAGAAGATCGGAAAAATGGCGACGTACTGCAAGAAACTGAAAGATGAGGATTCGATGATCCGCGTGGAAGCGGAGCGCCGCCCCACCAAGAAGAACCGCGATCAGGTGAAGGTGATGATCTCCGTGGATCTGCCCAGGAAGACGTTCCGTGCAGAGTCACGTCGCAACAAAGTAATTGAAGCTGTCGACCGCGCAATGGAGAAGCTCGAGCCGCAGCTCAAGAGGTACAAAGAGGAGGGAATGGGGAAGGAGAGGGCGAGGCGATCGAAGTGATCCCTCGTACAAATTTTCTGCGGAAAATTTACTCGGGATGACAGTCGCTATGTATTGAAAGCGCCTCGATACGCTCCGCTGCTGCTGAGCTACTCGGCGCTGGACGACTTGCCTAATCGCTGCCCCGAGTAAAACCTGCCGCAGCAGGTTTTGTAACGAGGGCATTTAAAAAATCTCCCTTGTCATCCCGAGTAGCTCGCCGGCAGGCGAGCGTACGAGGGACTACTTCTTCTTCCCCTTCTCCCCCGCCGCCTTCTCTTTCGCCTGCGCTTCCGCTGTCGGCGCCGCTCCCTCCGCTGCTGGAGCGCCTTCCGCTCCCGGTACCGCTGCTGCTCCTTCCACTGGCGTCGCTGTTGCGACTGGCGTGATGACTTCAATTGCGCGCGGCTCCTGGATCGTGAGGAGAACGGTGATGGGTGCATCCATGACTTTCACGCCCTCGGGCACCTCAAGATCTTTGACGGACACGGACGCGTGGAACGCATCAAGCTTGCCAATGTTCACCGTGATGCTGTGCGGCAGATTCTTCGGGAGACAGCGGACTTTGACGTGATCATGCGAGATGACGATGACGCCGCCGAGGGTTTTGACCGCCGGAGCGTCGCCCTCGAAGTGCACGGGCACGAGCGTCTCAATCTCCTTATCCATATTCACCGCATAAAAGTCGACGTGGATTTCGCGGTCGCTCACCGGATCGAAGTCGACTTGCTTAAAGAGCACGGGGATCTTCTTGCCGCCGACGTCCAGCTCTACGAGCGTACTCTCCCCTGCTTTGATGAAGGCGCTGTGGAGTTCCTTCTCCACACACTGCACGTTCATCTGCGCCTTGTAGCCGTAGACGACGCACGGCACCTGGTTCGCGCGACGCAGAACCTTCGGATTGGCCTTCAGATCGCGGGCCGCTGCTGTAAGGGAAACCATGTCCATGGGCGCAGAAGATTAGGGGAAGGAGAGGTGGTAGTCAAAGGTATCCAGATAGCGATTCAATCGGATAGAAGCCAAAGAAAGCCGACGAGAGCCGAGGATGCCGACGAACCGCCTTCCTCGGTTTCTTTGGTTTCCTTTCCTTGGCATCGGAGCCTGTCCTGAGCGAAGTCGAAGGGGCTTTCTTCGGCTCTCCTCGGCTTCCTTATACGGACCTCCATTTCCAAAAATACTTCATCGCACTGGCAAGATGTATTCGGGCGGTCCTTTTGGTGATCAGCGACAGCACCCCCCCCTCGCTCAACCGGCTCTTGCGGTCGAGGCCCTGCGCGGCGGGGAAATAGACGACGCGCTTGCCGGCTTCCCAGCACCGGCGGCACAGATCGGTGTCTTCAAAGAAGAGAAAGAAGCGCTCATCGAAGCCACCAAGCTGCGTGACCAGATCGGCCCGGAGCAGCAGACATCCGCCCGCAACCCAGTCGGCGTCGCCCGCCACTTCGGCATTCCGGTCCCACTGAAGGTACCGCCGCATGCGCTTGGGGAAGAGTTTCCGCAGCACCGTGCGCTTGATGAAGACGTCGAGCAGACGAGGAAAACTCCGGTACGAATCGCGGACCGTGCCGTCGTCGTAGACGAGTTTGGGCGCGAGGATGCCGATCGTCGGATCCGCTTCCATCGCCGCCACCATCGTCTCCACGGCATCCGGTTCTAGGAGCTTCGCGGGATTATTGATCAGGATGTACTTGCCGCGAGCCCGCGCAAATCCAAGATTGTAACCGTGCCCGAAGCCGAGGTTCTTCGGTGTTTCGATAATGTGAATGTGTGGAGCGGAAAATCTGACGCGGTTGCGCAGATACCCGATCGAGTCGTCATCGGAGTGATTGTCGACGATCAGGATCTCCATCTTGTCAGCGATGGTCTGATGCAAGAGAGCATCAGCGCACTTCCAGGCGTCGCGGCCCGTTTTATAGTTGAGAATAATTGCTGAGACGATGGGCATTAGAGAATGTTTAATGATAAATCGTTAAGGAAGATTCAAGTTGATAACTTTTAAATTCTAAAATTTCGTCATTCCTTAACGATTTATCATTTATCATTGAAAGAAAAGAAAGAAGACTACAGCCAAGACAATTCTATAAACTCCAAAAGCTACAAAGGAGTGCCCCTTCACGTATCCGATAAACCACCGCACGGCGATCAGTGCGACGATAAAGGAGAGGATGAACCCGATTCCTACATTCCCCCAGTCCGCGGATGTGAATTCCCCTGCGGACTTGAGGAGGTCGTACCCGGTTGCGGCCGCCATCGTCGGAATCGCGAGCAGGAAGGAGAATTCGACGATTGCCTTTCGTGAGATTCCCATCAATTCCCCACCGACGATTGTCGCCGCAGAGCGCGAGACGCCCGGGATGATCGCGACAGACTGGCAGAGGCCGACAAGAACGGCCTGAAGGAAAGACATCTGGAAAATTTCCGTCGCTCCCGCTTTCGGTGGCCGAAGTTTTTCAAAGAAGAGAAGAATAATGCCGCCGACGAAGAGCGACATGAGGACCAGGGTGATGTTCCCCAGAAACAGACGTTTAATGATCCCATGCAGCAAAAATCCGATAATCCCCGTCGGGATGAACGCCGTGATCGTCAGGAGCAATGTTCGTCGATCGCGCAGGAGCGTCCTGCCGTAGAGGACGACGACGGCAAGGATCGCCCCGAGCTGAATCGCGATCTCAAAACTCTTGTGGACATCCGTCGAAGGAATGCGCAGGAGCTCGGATGCCAAGATCAGATGGCCTGTTGAGGAAACCGGCAGGAACTCCGTAATCCCCTCGATCAGGGAGAGAATGGCGACATGGAAGAGCGACATCTCTTGGAGTTTACGCCTTATCCCACTTCATCCACGCATCAATCGCATACTTCCCCGCCCCCATCGTCATGATCATGACGCAAGCGGCGAAGATGATCGCATCGAATTCCCATCCTCCCTTGCCGGCGAACCCCGTAATGCCGACATTGCCGATTTTCATCTGCATCGCACCGATCATGATAATCGCAAGGCCGAGAGCTGCCCAGCGAGAGAGGAGTCCGATCAGAATCGCAACACCGCCAAGCGGCTCGGCGATCGCAAGAATGTTCATCACGCTGAGCGTCCCATCAAAATTCGCCCACTTCATGGAACCGTGTAATAGGAAGATCGCCGCGATGACGATGCGGAGGAGAAGGATGCTGCAGTCCTTGTTTTTCTGGAGAGTTTTGAAACACATAAACAAAAGAGGGAAGGATTGTGCGAGAGTGTAGCACGATCCTCCCCTCATTGAAGCTCAGACTAATGAGATCACTGAATGACGATCGTGCCCGTCATATCGCGGTGACCGGAGCCACACGGGACACCACAGCGGAAGCTGAAGGTACCGGCGGTGTCGGTCGGGATTTCGATATCGAGCGTCTCGCCGGCGCTGATCTTCATGTTGATGCCGAGATCCTGGCTCAAGAAACTGTGCATGCCCTCGGTGTCCGTTAGCCGTACGATGACCTTCTCCCCTTTCTTGAGGGTGATGGCGTTCGGCGCGAACTGCCAGTTGGCGGCGGTCATCTCGATGATGCGTGCACCGGTTTCCGGAGAGGAGCTCTCCATCATGGCAGCGGGCGACGAGTCCATTGCGGGTGAGGACGTTCCGTTCCCCTCGGGCGGAGTCTGGACGGTCGCGGTGCCGTTGCACGCGGTGAGGAGAAGGACGGATGTGAGGACGGAGAAAGCAGGAAGAAGTTTTTTCATGGGGAAGGGAGAAGAGAAATAATGAGTGAGCACTGTAGGGAAGCCGACATTACGGAAGCATGAAGAAGTGCGCAACTCTCTCTAGGGATGTAGTACGCTATCCACACTTTCCTCTCTTTACCCCATGCCACAGGAACGCTCACGCTTCGGACTGAATCTCCTCTGTCAGCTGATCCTCTCGCTGCTCCTCATGGGACTTGCCGAACAGTTACCGCCCGGCCTGCAGGAATTTGTCCAACTCGGCGGGACGATACTC
Organism: uncultured Candidatus Peribacteria bacterium; assembly: GCA_964351275.1. Classification (GTDB taxonomy): domain Bacteria; phylum Patescibacteriota; class Gracilibacteria; order Peribacterales; family Peribacteraceae; genus JABFSS01. Next base: position 7,989 of record CAYGNM010000013.1, read on the forward strand.
TTGATATTGTTCCTCTTCGGACTGCTGTACGGATTCTTCCGGCTGTTTGGGATGCGCAGTGCGGGGATCGAAGGACTCTACCAGCGCGTTCCTCTGGGTCTTTTCGCAAAGGACGGAGCATCGTTCGGACGGGATGCTATGGAACAGATTAGGCAAGAGGAGGAGACGCCAAAAGCCCATGCACACGACGACGCAAGACCAGCATTCGATTGGCATGCGCTCTGCTCGTTCAAGACGCTCCGATACGCGGGAGTCGTGCTGATCGTGAGCGCCGTGTTCTCCCTGCTCTTCAAGATCGACTGGACTCTCATTGCCAAAATCTGGACGGCTGCTGGGCTCGGAGTGGTAGCAATAAGCTGTGCTGAGTGGCTCAAAAAAATGAAAATGGGACAGATCGCCTCGATCTGCGCTCTCGTCAGCTTCGCGCTGTTCCAGTTCACGCTCACGTTGCTCTTCACGTACGCGGGTGAGCAGTACTGGTCACCGCTTCTCATCAATCCCCATACGTGGCTCGCGCTCAAATTCCTCCTCTCCTGCGCATTCCTCTTCACTGTGTGGCGGTACCCGTCTGATGTGCAACCGCTCCTTTACTTCGCCATCGCGTACGTCTCGCCGCTCACGCTCCTCTACGTCGGCGCACCGCTCGTCTTCCCACTGAGTCTGATCTTCCTCGCCTGTATGAGTGCGCTCGTCTTGATGGGACGATACTGGACGGAACGACCATCGCTGATTCTTCTGAATGCCGGATCCGCGAATGTCTACGTCGCGATGCTGGCCGCACGTGAGCTCGCCGCAGGAAATTTTTCCCCGACACTCGCCCTCATTGCGTATGGACTTCTCTTCCTGCTCCACCTCTGCGTCGCGGTAACCGACGCAAGACGACAAAAGCGCCTGCCAGTCCTGGATTACGTCCATCTCGTGAGCATCCACGCCTTTTTCGTTCTGGGACTGTTGCAAGTGGGTCCATGGTTGCCGATTGTGGATTCCTCTCTGGGATTCTGGTTCCTCGGTGCGGCGCTCTGCTCGTTCTGCGCTTGGTTGATCGCTCACGGGGAAATTCGCGACCAGACCTTCAACGAAGTTCTCCTCAACCTGAGCATTCTTCTCTCGGCGGCGGGTCTCTTCTGGCAGACAACGGGGCAGTGGAGCGCGGTGGTGTTCCTGCTCTATGCCTGCGGAATTCTGTGGTTCAGCCTCTATGCCGCATCGATGCGCGTACGCATCTACGGCTTTTTGGTCCTCGGCGTCTCGCTCGTGAAGCTCTACCTCCAGTTCTCGGAGATCTTCGATAGCATCCCCGGCAGTGTCGCGATCCTCCTCATAGGCATGCTCCTCGTCGCGCTCTCGTACAAGTTCGAAGCCGTGAAGCACTTAGTGATTGATGGGATGCCAAGGCGAAAGGAAGTGTGATGAGCTTCTTCGAGATCACTTCCTCATCTTCCATGCCCCTCCCCCGCCGCCTCGCAATCGCCTTGATCGGCCTCTATCAGAGGACTCTTTCCCTGGATCACGGTCCGCTGCGCCGTCTGTATCCAGACGGGATCTGCATGCATACGGAAACCTGCTCGGAGTTCGGGAAGCGAATGATGGCTGAGCAGGGCATCTGGAAAGGATCATGGCTGACGCTGCGGAGGATCATGCGGTGCCGATGAAGATCGGTCGCTCTATTTTCTCTTCAGATCATCATACCGCTCGTAGTACGCCTCTCCGGCATTGCCGACGAAGGAGAGAGCTGCACGACCCGCTCGTCCCAACCGACCCAGTGCACTCTTTTTGGGAGGATGCTTGCCGCGTGACGGCGATGTCGTCGACGCTTTCTTCATGGATCGCAGCCCCCACACGATCGTTTTATCCATTCCGTGTTGAACGTACGCAAACAGATGACCGATCTGCCGGGAGAATGGAGTCTTGCTAGTCATACTGAATATGGGGGCGACGGAACACTGGTCATCTTACCGGGAAAGATGCTCATGGAAAAACTCGGCCGTCTTCTCCATGAAGTCCGTCCACTTCGGTCCGTACTCGTGCCCCTCACCAGCGTACTCGACGTAGGTGATGTTCTTTCCGAGATCGCGCAGGCGCTGAGCGAGATCATCGGACCAGGCTTTCGGTACATCCTTATCGCGATCACCGTGGAAGAGGAGAACGGGAACGGAGATGTTTTGAAGAAACGTCTGCGGCGAGAGATTCCGCCAGAAATCTGGATTGGACTCCAGCGTGCCGCTGAGTTCCTCTGTGCGATCGTCTTTTTCGCGCTCTCTCCTCCAGCGATTGAAGTTCTCCCAGACGTTGGCATGGACCGGCGCGTACAGCACCGCTGCATCAACGATCTCCGGATGACTGGTGAGGACCGCAAGTGTGACGCCGCCGCCGAGGGAATGCCCGAGCATGCCGACGTGGTACGCATCGATGCGCGGAAGATTCGCCGCGCGCACGGCGAGGACAGCATTGATGCTGTCCATTGCGTACTCCAGATTGCCGTCGTAGGTTTTCTCGAGCATCGGGCTCTCATCCGATGCGCCGTGTCCGCGGTAATCGGTATGGAGGACGGCGAAGCCCGCCCGGGCGAGATAATCCTGTTCGCGCCGCAGTCCCCTACCCCGCGTGTAGATGGACGGAGAAATGTGCCCGTGATTGAAGATGAGCAGCGGAAAGGGCCCCGGCCCCTCGGGAATATTGAGGATGCCGCTGATCTCGAGTCCGTTACTGGAGTAGTGGATCGCATGCTGGACGTAGGCGGCATTCTTCGTGATCACCCGCTCGAGAACGAGCCCCGTTCCGCTCAGACGCATCTGCGAAAAGTGCGGGATGCTCAGGACGGACGGCAGTGCTTCGAGTGGCTGTGAGTCGATGGACGGTGTTGCCACTGCAATACTGCTCATAGCACCTGACGGTGATGCACCGCTTGGATTCCCGGAAGGAGTCACGCAGCCGGTCAGGAAAAAACAGACGGCGAGAGCGGAGAGGATCGAGGAATGCATGCGCGTGATGGACGAACGAAGAAAGTCAATCTTACTGCTCACCAACACCGATCGTGATGCTCGTCTGACTCTCCACGGAACCGACCATCAGCGAAAGGGCGCGGCTGCCCTTGGTGGCACCCAGAATGGTGGTGCCCTGCGCGTCCATCGTGGAGGTGATCGTCCAGCCCTGCTTGGCGAGTTCGGCTTTGTAGAAATCCAGGACCTCGGTCTTGGAATGCGTCGTCATCAGGACGGCAGCAGCACCGGCTTTGCCAGAGGTCGGATTCGCGGCACCGGAATATTGGACGGTAGCGCCCGCGAAGATCGGCGCATCCTTTGGCCAGTCATCGGGCAGACGATTGCTGCCGGCATCGTAGGTTCCCTCATTTGTTTCCACATGCATCGATCCATCGTCATTCAGATCAACGTTCGCGCTGCCTCCGGTTTCCTTTTCGAGCTGCTTTTCCATTGTGCGTTCTGTCGACGTCTGTGCGCAGGCGGAAAGCAAGAGAATGGATGCAGCGGAGAGGATCGTGGCCGTGGAGCGGATGCGCATGGAAGGATGGGGGAAATCCTCCGTATTATCCCGCCCGCCGTAGGAAAGACAAGGT
>CAYGNM010000014.1:0-2674 GCA_964351275.1 uncultured Candidatus Peribacteria bacterium
CCACCTGCACCTAGCTGGTGGAAGAAAGCCGCCAAAACCACATGGGCATGGATCTGTGTGGCCTTTTGGTTTTTGCTGACCTCTTGGCTCTGGGTTGCGTGCATTGTGGCAGTCGGCTTGCTCATCTGGGGCGTGGTCTGGACAGGGGCGAAAGTGAAAAAATGGCGGGACGCCCCACCGGCCCCTCCGGTACTCACTCGTGCTGAGCAGCTCGCGGAGTTGACTCAGATCATGATGGAGGCCGACGCCGGTATCAAGAAGCCCAATCTGCCGCTGTTCTCCATTTCACTCAAGCCGTTGTACTTCAGCATTCCAGAGAAGTACTTCAGCGAAGAGCGGAAAGAGGCATGGAAGAAAGCCTCGACCAAGCGGCTGGAGACCGAGGGAAAGTACGAAGTCCTGACAATAAACTCGGTCGAGTTTTACTCTCCGGACAAGGCCAATCTTTCCCACGCGACCGTCCGCTTCACGGGGACAAAAGACGGCAACCCGATCACGACTGGCGCCACACTTGAACGGGCGTTTCTCCCTCAAGACGAGGAAGATTACGGCCGCATCAAGGCAGCGATCATCCGAGACTTTCCCCATCTAAGGGACCCGAATAACAACCCAGGAGGAATGCTTGCGTTCCCCGCGGGTGCAGCAAAGAAGTTTGCTTTGCCGCTACCAGATGGCGGCGTTGTTGCACCATAAACCCGACCTACCTGCACAGAAGGAGCATTCGTGCAGGTAGGGTTTTTGTTATGGAAGAGTCAATGGATCGGGCTGTGCTGCGCGCTCCGCTGCAGTCTTGCCGCTCCAGACTGTGTACGCTCCTCTCAAGCGTGCGTTTGTAGCAGTAAGGAAATTAACAATGGGAGTCCTGCCGTCGCCGGCCGCTTGCGGAGGGAATATCCATTTCACAAGCTCACCATCGCGAACGGCATCGAAGGCCGCTCCCGTTTCTGTGCGCACGCTCTGCTGCTTCTGCGCTATTGCAAGATTTTTCCACTCCAAAACCACATCTGCTGCCGGTCGCTTGAGGAATTCTTCCACGCTCATCGCCGGCATCGCAGTCAAGAACGCTAGTGGAAGTCCGGCGCGCTGCGCAGTATCCACAAACCGCGGAACCACCCCCGTACCGGTATTGAGTCCCAGACGCACCTCACCACCCGTCACGACCACTTTCAATTTTCCTCCCGGCCCCAAAGCCTCCACTTCGTTGGCCCGCTTGTTGAATTCGGCCATGCGCTTGAGAGCATCCGGTGCGATGAGAGAGGTCCGCAGCGTCGAGATGTACTCGCCGAGCATCTCGCGTTCCGTCTGCGTGACCAGACGATTCTGCAGAGTTTCCAGGACGTTCGGACCATTTCTGCGCAGCGTATAGAGCGAGAGTTCCACCATGCGGTTGGCGATTCGCTGGGCCATGAATTTTTCGAGCTGCTGAACGGAAACAGCGCCACCGGGCCCGCTCACACCGGCCAGGGCGAACTGCGGCAGATGCCGGAGATCGGCAAGTTCTTTGCGCATCTCTTCGATCTGCTTGCCGATACCGGCGAACGGATCGCCCTGCCAGAGCTGAAAGATCCGTCGCCACGGAGCGAACTGTGGAGTGTCGCCGCCGTTGATATTGACGTTGAAGAGACTCTGAAGGTCCTGCAGCGACGTGATCACCGGGAAGTTCTGCGACTCGTACGGAGTAAAGAGTCGCATCCAGTCGGGAATATTCGTGGCTCCCACGGCGGGTGCCACCACAGGGGGCCTGCGCGAAATGTCGGCCTGCAGACGGTCGCTGTTGTTCGCCGCGGCGACGAGCAGCCGGTAGCGGAAATCGTCCATTTCGCTGATGAGGGCGGCAGTCCCACCGGCGGGACACGCCGTGATGCGATCGCTCCAATACTTCTGCAATGCCTGGCGGGCCTCGAGACTGATCGGGATGCGAGTGAGGAAGTTTTCCGATTCTGTCTGCAGTGTTGCCATGAAAACTTTCCGGTCCGGTCCGCCGACTCCGGGACCCGCCACCGGCGGACGATCGACCAAGGCAAAGCGTCCAGCACCGAGATGCGTGTTCCGCGTGAGGAGTGTGTGTTCCGCACTGCCTGCCGGCATGAGTGTGACCCGGTCCGCCCGATCGGCCGGAGCGGGTTCGAAGGGGCTGTATTGATGGAGCGTGTCGGTGTACCAGCGCTGGATTTGCGCGAGGAACCCTGCCGGCTGCGTGCCGGCCCGGCCCATCCGGCGCAGCGCGCCTTCGTCAGCTTCGAAGAGCATCACGTTCCACCACTTCGATCCTTGCGACCGGCCCGCCCGCTGCTCTTCCACATACGCCGCCCGGAGCGCGAGCAGAGGACGCCTGGCACGGGGATGCGCCTCGCAAATTGCAGTGATCCTCGCCTGCGACTCCGTCATGTCCCACGTCGCGATGAGCCGGCCATCGATTTCGGCGTCTTCGATGCCCAGCTGCCCCTCGACAATCTGCGAGAAGAATCTCCCTCCTCCACCTCCTCCTTCTTCTTCATCATAACGAAGACCAATGTAGGCGAGGCCGCGCTCTTTTTCGTCGGGGCTCTGGTTCACATAGCGGAATCCTTGCTGGCCGAGTGCCTTGCCGCGGTTGGTATAGAAACCATTGAGCGTCTCATGGATCGCTTTGCCAATTTGTTTGTGATCCATCTGCCCGAAGAGTTCCCCGTAC
>CAYGNM010000014.1:2684-11517 GCA_964351275.1 uncultured Candidatus Peribacteria bacterium
TCGGGACGCGCGCCGCTGCTCTCCCATCGCTGCATGTCCCTGCTGAAGGCGAGGACTGCTTTCACAGGAACGTTCTGCTGCTGCAGGAGCGAGAAACACTTCTGCGTCAGGGCATTATCCATGTTGATCTCGCGCGCCCAATAATTGGCCAGTGTCTGGCGTTCGGGCGGGAGCGCGTTCTGTCCGCGCATCCAATCGCCGACCGTATCACTGAGTCCGTTCCACCAGGCGTTTCCGGTCTGGCGTTCCTGATAGAGCCCAAGCGCGAGACCGCCGACGCCGGCGTAGACCGCCCAGTTGACGATACGACTGTGCTCGCCACGGATGAAGCTGAGGGCATTGGTGATCGCAAAGTAGCCGCCCGCCACCACGGCCGCCGCAAGGACCGGATTGTTCTGGTAGTCCTTGACGATATCGACCATGTTGCCCATGAACTCGTTGATGTTCTGGGTGACGTTGAGTTCGTTGCGGAGTTTTTCGACCTGCGACGTCGACTGCGTCACGATGCGCTCGTGGCCCATCAGCGCGTCGACGATCAGCGCGAGCGTCGCGCGGGTGTTGTCCTGATCCATCGGTGCTGCCGCCGGACGTGAGGCAGCAGGACCGAAGTGGAACTTGAGCGACGTGATAAAGTCCCTGCTCTTCTGCGTCTCCATCGGGAGATTTGCTGTTAGGAAGGTAATCGCCGCAGCAGGATTATCGCGCCACGTGGCGGCAGATTCGATGGTCTGGAACGCTTCCTGCTCGGGGACCCCTTCGCGGATCGGCGGGGACCGGAACGTATCGGACGGGAGACGTACGGGATTGGCATCGCGCATGCGCGGCTGCCCTCCGCGACGCAGATCGACATATCTCTTGGTGATCCCCATATTGAGCGGAATCCCGATCGTCCGGAGCATTTCGGAGGGACCGAGTTCGTCGAGAACGAAACGGTCATAGGCTTGCTGGACCCGGGTGCATGCGGGATCTCTCATCACGCCGCTCAGCGCTTTGATCTTCGCTTCCACACCGCCCGCCGTGGCAGCGGCATCACGGACGCTCACTGCGCCCGGCCCGCCGTTCCAGAGAAGCGCGAGCAGCGCGACATAATCGCGACGACTCAATCGCTGTCCGCCCGGAGCTTCAGCAGAAGCGCTGCCGGGAATCGGGATGCTGTTGGCGTTCAGGTAACTGTTGAGCGTATCGCGCGACGCTCGATAGAGTTCCATCGGCACGCGGGTCATTGCGCGGAACGGCGCGTCATTCAGCTGGAACGGCCGCTCGTGGAGATTTTCGTTGCGGTTCCAGCGGTCGAATGCACGCGCACGCGCATCGAAGTACGCTCGTCCGATCGCGGAGGGCGTGACATTCGGATACCCGCTGATGAGTTCACGAAGTTGCGCCTCGTTGAGAATGCCACGCTCCCCATTCTCACCACGAAGCCGATTCCCCGCATTCACCAGTGCAGCCTCAGTCGGCTCCACCATATCGGGAGGAAACAGCCGCGCAGGATCCACCGGCAGGAACGCGTTTCGATTGCGGTTCGCGAGACCGGCAGCGACATCGTTGCCCCGAACCATTCCGGCCATCAGGAGCGACTGGAAGTAGATCCGGTCTGCCGGTTGCTGGAGTTCGGTGTATGCCGCCCGCAGAAATTCATCATCGTAGAGCTGCCGCGCATTCTGCAGCGCCTGGTTATCGCGCAGGCCCTGGCCGGCATTGATCGACTCGAGCGGCGTGAGCGAGAAACGGCACAACCGCGCCTCCCCTATAGAGGAGGAACAGAAGCCGGTGAAGGTTGTGTGGGTGTGCATGATCGGGAAAGTTTATATTTTGCCGAATTGGACATCTTCGGTCATAAAGTCGTAGACATTTCTAAGCCTTTTCCGCGTGCCTGTCGCGACACCTGTCAGAGCTGCCGCTCCCAGGCTGAATGGTGCTACCGCGATGTCTTTGGCGAGTATAAAAGGTGCCGCTGCAACGTTTGCACCAAATTTTGCAGAGGCAACGGTGACATCTTTGGTGAATTTCGCAGGAGCGACGACGCCGTAGTTCAATCCTGCACCGGCTACATTTTTGACAGCACCTCCGGCAACGCCCGCCAATCTCTTCCAGCGTTCGATCGATGCGACATGTTTATCCAGACGGTCTTGTATCGGCTTGTAGGCCTTGTCCGTCATACGGTTGATCTCCTCAATCTTTGCGTCCGTGTAATACGCATCATCAGCAAGAATGTTCTGCAGGGCTGTCTGGCGGGCACTGATGCTCATGGCAGTCAGCTGATCCTCTGTTACATCTGCGGCTGCGGCGCGAACGGCTTCACGATCGCGCGTTCCGGCACCCGATGCACCAAAGCTTTCCTGCCCGCGTTCAATGATCGCTCTGTGCGTCCGTCGCAGAAATTCTGTGATTTCCACGGAATCCGGCAGATGTTTGGGATCCGTTTTCGGAAGATTGAAGAGGTATTTGGTTTTGAAATACGCGTCGATCACTCTGCTCAGCGGAAGGGAACGATTCAGGGGATCGTCGGTCAACCGCATGCCGATGTTTTGAGGGTTGAATAAATTCCGCTGGTACACGTGGAGCGCGTTGTATCCGTTATCGAAGAAGCCAAATCTTTTGAGCAGAGCGACCGTTCCAATACCAAGCACGGTTCCTGCACCAAGCGCTGCCCATCCAAAGGGACCCGTAAGCGCTGCTCCACCCAAAATACCTGCACCGCCTATTCCTCCCCATTCCAACACATCCGCCACCCGCGTAAAATCCTTGTCTGTGTTCCATTCTTTCCGCGCAGCCCTGTTATTTTCTCCCTCGTAGGAAAATGCGGACTGCGCCAAGTCCGCCGCCTCTCTCACCGATTCGGGAGAGCGCTGCGATTGGGCACGCATGTACTCAATCGTCTTGTCCAGTTCCTTTCCGCGCAGGCCTTCGTCTTCCAGGCTGCGGCGAATCACCGCCCAACAGGCATTGGCCCCGGTATCGGTCGTCAGTTTTTGCGCCTCTTCGAGCTGCTTGAAGTTGTCCTCCAGAAGTTTGTCGTACTGCGTCACACTGGCGAGCGACGCACTCTTATCTGTTCCGGGTGTCCGGTTAAAGGCAGCGCGTACGGTCTGCACCAATGTCGTGGGGTTGAGTCTGTTCGCAACAATGGCTGGTTCATTTGGCCCTGCCGGAAGACCTGGAGGCGGAGCAACGGGCAGAAGAAAAGTTCGCAGGTAATCGAGATTGTTCGCAGCACCCGTTGGAGCATTCTCGAGCAACGGTCTCAGTGTCGTATTGCCAACAACAAATGCCCTGACTTGATTGACTGTATCAACGAGATTATCCAAATTTTCCAGATGATGTTCATTTTTCTCGATTTCCTTGGCATTGAAATTATAAAACCCTGAATTCCTCGTTCCATGAACATGGGACGCGGCTCGAAGATCCGTAATTTCTCTATCGAGATGCGCCCTGGTGTGTGAAGGGATTTTTAATCCTTCCATTTTTGCCAACGCAACACTCAAACTTTTCTCCTGCTCCAGTCTCGTTCTCGCAGCCGTCAATTCCACAGACCGATTCCCTCCCCCCAGAACCTGGGCAGCCATTGGATTGCGCTGAATGGCAGATAAAGCCAGGAGCAATTCACGGTTGTCGCCGGTGCCGGCGGCCAATCGGGCAATCGGCTCCGTCGCGGCAAGCGCATTGTCGAGCGTCATCACTGTATAAATAGGCGGAGCGTTTACCGATGAATTGGGATCGCGAGCCTCGCATTGCGACAGAAAAATTGCATCGATTTCACCGGGAGTCAGTTGGGCTCTGGGGATGGCCATGGGGGCACCCGAGATGCGATCTATCAGGAGAATCCCCACCTGATGCGGCTCACGATTCTGCAGTCGTGCACGAATTTCCGCTCGCGTGCCTGAACGCCATACAGGATGCTGAAAATCAATTTGGATCGCTCCAGTGTTTGCACCAATGGTCACATCAGCAATGCTGAGCCAGTGCGCATGATTCGCAACTGAGGTTCTCACTTGGGACAATTCCTGAATCATTCCACGGACATCGGCGTCGGTCAGATGCCTGTAGAGAGCCTTCAGACCCGCACTAGCACGTGCATAATCAATACGTTCGTTCTGTGTCATGGTCGTCTGCGCAGAGTGGAAAGCGGCAACATCTCTCGTGAAATCACAGGTCATTTCCGTGCTCAACGCCACAACATCATTTCGGGTCATTGTATGTCGTACATGCCCAATGGCTTCTGCAATATGTAAAACAACGCGCTCTTCATCATGAGTATTCAAAGTGTTGAAATCAGGCAGATGAAGCTGCATCTGCAAAACGTTCCACTGGTGCCGCACACTATCATCCCGACCGGTGAGATCTTCGTTGTATTCGTGTGCATTGATGTTTCCGTTGGGCGGCATAAAATCCTACTATTATAGCAGGATTCTGCGTCTGGCGGAAGACGCCATCTCATAGAGAAATCCCTGTGCAATGACTGTTTTCAGTGATGACCGTGGGCTTTTTCGGGTGTCACGGGCGGGTGCGCCGCAGGTTTTGGAGCAACCGGTGCCTCTGGATGGGCCTTTTTCTCCTCTTTCGGTTCTGGTTTTTTTGCCTCAGTTTTTACATCAGGACTCGTCTTGTGACCATCTTTTTTGTCATCTTTTACTTCTGGTTTTTTCGCATCCGGTGATTCGACAGGTTTGTCTTTGGATGCACCTTTGGCACCTTCTTTTGCTTCATCTTTTTTGTGATCGTCTTTGGAATCATCCACTTTCTTGTCTGGATCTTTTTTATCGGCATGGTCTTTGTCATCGTGTTTTTCTTTTTTATGATCGTCCTTCGAAACAGGGACGGATTTTACTTTAGGCTTCGGCTCAGTTTTCGGTTTCACATGCTCCGGGAATAATTTTTGCATCGTTTTTTCTCCCAACATTTCACGCGTCATAGCCCCCCACAAACCTCCCCCCTTGCGACGGAAGAAAGCGGACATATTCGCGATGGCCTGCTCCTTAGTCACAGGCTTCTGTTTCTTCACGCCAATGCCGGTCATGGTCGGGAGACTGGGTTTTTGCGGAGGTTTGGAAGTGGTGTTGGTGGTTGCCCGCTTTGCAGTAGGCGGCGGATAAAAAGCATCCCACATTTCTTTCGCCTCTTTCGGAGTGAGAGGCGGGCTGGTAGACGCGGTGGGACCTGAACCAGTCTCGTGCGCATTTTCCGGTGGTTCATTCGTGGCGACCGGCGGGAAAAAGGCAAGGAACGCCCTGAAAAATGCTTTCTGCCTTCGATCATACTCGCGCCGGAAGTGGCTGCCCTCTCGCCGATTGAAGCCAAGCAGCATTCCTCTCTCGGTCCAATGAAGAAGTTGAACCAACCATGCTCGTAATCTGCCACTGTTCCCTTCGACACCATGAACTGCTTTGTCGAACGTTTCGAGCAACCGCTGACGCAAATCGCGCGCGCGCTCCGGGGACTGCAAACACCAGACAATGGCATACGCAAGATCTCTGATCTGATTACTCTGGAACATGCGTTCAATATCGGCGGGAATATCGGTACGCGAATGATTCGGTGACGCATCCGACGACCCCATCGAAGTAGTCACAGGAAGAACTGTCATCTGTGTGGAAGGAGTCGATGAAGATTCTGCGGGAGCAACTTCAGGTCGGACATCAGAATCGGTGGACCCGGAACCCTCAACAGGTGCTTTTTTCTTGCCAAGACCATCCTCGGCAACCTCTTCCTCATTCGCATTTTTTCGGTCTCGCCATCGTCCAGAATCCGGAGCAGCGTCCCGCGTCGCGGCGTCGGGATTCAGGAATGTATTCAATGCGGAGAAAAATTCTCCGCGCATTTTCTGATATTTCTTTCGATCTCTTTTGGCCATCCGGCCATCGGGATGGAACCGCAGCCATCCGTCGACCCAGCCGAGAAGATCAACAAGATCCGCACGCAATTTTCTCCTGCCGCGTACGCCGCCGACAAGCCGATCAAAAGCCTTGAGCACCTTATCGCGAGATTGCTGTGCGCGTTCGGGAAGCGCGAAACTCCATCGAAGAGCCAAGCGCAGATCGCCGGGAAGATCACTCTCGAACATCGAATCGACATCGGACGGCTTTTTGGATTCTGTTTTTTGCACATTCACGTCCGGTACACCGTTATCAGCTTCTTCATCTCGAGAAGTCACGGACGGGGCGGTTGGCTCTTTGGAGGAAGCAGCTGGTGCCTCATCGGCAGGCGGCTGTTTTGAAAAATCTTCACCGAGAAGAACTGCAAAAATTTCACGCTTTACCTCATCCGCGGTTCCAGCGATCCTCCCCGCTACGCCGACAATCTCCAAAACACGCTGTGCTGCCGGTTCAGCATTTTGAATCAGACTCAACCCGGCAACAACGGCCTGGGCATCCTGTTCAGCATCTCTCTTGGTAAAATTGCAGTATCTGTGGAGCCAATTATTCAACTTCTTACGGGCATCCTTGAGATGCCTTGCTCCTTTTCCTGGACTGGAAAATGCCATGAATGCAGCACGCAGACCCTGCTCATCCAGTGCCCTGGATTCGGGATTCTGCGGTGTTTGTTGATTTTCCGGCGGCATGGATGGTCAGTGGTGAAGATCAGACCGTACGTGGCTACTCGAGACGGTACCCCGCTTCCATGCGAGTTATCAGTTCTTTGAGATTGGCCAACTGCAATTTTTCCTCAGGAGTCGCATTCGGTTTCTCGCCAGCAAAAACCGTCTTGTTATTAATGGCATCGAAACCAGTCCCGACCGTCACGCCGACTTCCGGGCCGACAACGCCGTCGATCGCAAACTGTTCCTCCCCATTACCCTTCGTACCGTCATACCTGCACATAGACCCAACTAGTCTCCATCCCTTATTGAGATCACGCATCAGATCCATCATGCCCTGACCGGTGATGACGTAGGCACGCTTACAGGTCTTCGCGAGAGATTCGAGACGACTTTTGCCCCCTTGCTGCGAGAGAGTCTTCCACACCGGCATGGTGTGGACGCGGGAATCCTGACTGATGAATTTGATAATAACCGCATTGGGGAAGTTCTTGTTCCAATCCCAACCCACCGTTTTTTCCGGCAACTGCGAGACATATTCCTGTGCCTCGGCAGATTCGATGGGCTTGCCGATCAATGCTTCCTTCGCGGCATTTCCCTGAAGAGGACTTGCATGTCTGCGCGCTTCTGAGAGTTCGCGGGCAAAGCCCTCCAATAGCGTATCGACAGCTTTGGGATTTGCACCGTTCATGCGGGAATCGACCATTTGGAGAACTTGGGCGAGTTTTGTTTCATACGCACTCTGCTCTCCTTTCTCACCTCTGCGAGCCGAAGAGACCATCAACTCAAGCAAGGAATTTTTCACCTCGGGGGTCTCGAGCGAATCCAGAAGAGCTCTCGCGATGACGCCCTGTTGATCGGGGACTTCTGCCAGAGCATTTCGCGCACCAACCATAATTTCTTCGTAGATCTTCTCCGCACTCTTGTCTCCCAAAGCCTCAGCCAACATCACAGTCTGTTCATCCGCAATCTTCCGTGCATCGTCAGCACCATCAAGAGCCTTCTGCATTTTCCCCTCAGCACGAGCAACATTCTGCAACGGATCGCCACGACCGCCGTTGAGGTTAGCAAATGCAGCCTGAAGCAAGTGTCTGCCTAATTGTAGTTCATCCTTCACATCCGCAGCGTCTCTGGATGTCTGATCCAATGTTCCCTGTGCACCCATCAAACTCAAGGAAGCGCGCTTCGGGGAGCTGCCTTTAAAACGTGCATTTTTCACTCGATCGACATCGTCCGCCGTTTGATCCAGCAATGGACGGAGCTCTCCGCCAACTGAAGCTTCATCCAAAGCCTTACCTGCCATCTTGCTAAAATCGCGACCACCGTCGGCAGCCTGGGGAACATCATTGTGAGCACCAGGATCATTCGTAGGAGTATGAGCACCGTTCATAAAGGAGAAGGGGAAAGACTAAGTGTATTATAAAACATATTTATGAATAACACAACCACAGTTCCTGTATTTGACTTTTCCCCCAAAAAAACTATAATCACAATAATGGTGGAAACCGTCAAAAGCACCCTTCAAACCCTCTCCGATATCTCCGCCGACCGATGGCCGGAGAAGAAGCTCCTGTTCCAAACGATGGTGAAAGCCGGCGATTGCATGCTGAACTCCGCACGCAGCAAAGACCCTCTGGAGAAAGCTCGCCTGCAAGACGAGGCGATAGCGTGCTTGGCGAAGATGGAAAAGCTGGTCATCGATGCACAACATCAACGGCTGATTTTCGACGCGGCTGCCATGCTGAACGACCTGTATCAGCACATCGGCATGCACCGGAGTACGGATATTGATTGGAAGCAATGGGGCGACCCGCAAAAAAGGGCGGCGGTGATGGAGAAGTACGGACCGCGGGGGGATGGGGAGAAGCCGCTCGTTGATGAGCAAGCGGAGGCGCGAGCGGCTGCGGAGAATGCGGCGATCGACGCTCATCTCGCGATGCAGCGCTACGGATCGAAGGTGACGGCGACGGAAGCGCGGCGGGAGGAAAACCGCGAACGGGGATCCCCGGTATCAGTCGATGACCTGTTGGCAAGGCCGTGGGGCCTGAACATGAGAGAAATTCTCGCGCATATTCTCTCGGCCGTCGAACAGGCGGTGATCGCCCGGAGGGCCCGTAAAGACACAGTCTCGCAGAACATGCGCGACGGCATTGCCCAGAACCTTGAGGGGCTCCTGCATATCGTGGAACAGGAGTTCAACCCGGAAGCCGCGCTGCAAGTCCGCCTGATGGTGTGGAACGAACTCGGCATCCGCCCCGGAATCGCCTTCGATGAACAGAAATGGTTTCCGCCGGACAC
>CAYGNM010000015.1:0-11434 GCA_964351275.1 uncultured Candidatus Peribacteria bacterium
GTGCGTAGCGTATCGAGGCGCTGTTCTAAAGAGCGCTGCTTTCATTCCGAGTAAGTTCGCGGTGGAACCGCGAACGTACGAGGAGCTAAAACAGCGCCATCTGGTCCTTCCCCTTCGATTTTCGCTTCGTCGCTTTCGGCTTCGATTCAACTTCAGGAGCGGCCGCAGCTGGGACGATTGATCCTGTCACAGGCTTGGGCGTGAAGGGTTTGTCATGTCCGCGCCCAAGGATGGGCGCGTTGGCCGCATTTGTAGCGACCTCTTCATCGCGGCCGGGAACGGCCGCACTGGGGGTAGAAAACTGTTCCAGATACCCCCTCACAATCTTCCCATACCCCTTCGTCGTAATGCGATCATCCAGCAGACGCACATCGCCGTCTGGCGTCTTGATCCGTGCGTAGGTCCGGAGGACACGGAACAGGCGGTGCATCAGACGCGGCAAAGAGTATTCGTTGAACGGATCGCGGTAGTGCACCGCGCGGCGGCTCAAAATCGGATGACTGGGGTGATCAAATGGCAGCGTCTTCATGATCAAGGAATCGACGGTGCCTTGGGGCAGATCGACGCCTTCGAACATCCACGGTGTCAGTAACCAGACCGCAGGCGATCCTGAAGCTAAAAATTCCGCTGTCATGCGGCCCATGCCGCCGCTCATGCCCTGGCAGATCATCGTCACGCCCTTTGCTTCGAGCGCTTCGGCGTACTTCACGTAGAGGGCTTCGATGGCGCCTTTGCCGGGGAGGAGGATCACCGTCTTTCCTGATGGGGGAGTCGTCAAAAGTTCTTCAAGAGAAGGCTGAGATTCAAAAGAGATCGGCATTCCAAAATGACTGGAGGGACGCCCCGGCGGGGCGTCCGTACTCTGCGAAGGGAGATTGCCCTGTCTCGGAGGCAGAATCTCCGGAAGCATTTTTGCCGATCCCTGCGGAATCAGGAGCGTCGTCGGGAATCGTTTGAAGAGCGTATCGCCGAGCAGCTGACCAATGCGCTCCGGAACGGATTGCAGCACCTGGCTGCCGTTCGGTTTCTGTTCGATCCAGGTGATGCGGTGCGCGAGATTGCCGACTTCCAGAATTTTCTGCAGATCATCGAGGCGGTCGAGAGTCTGCGCGGGCCACTCCTGAGTGCGGACGTCGTCGAGGAGTCGTCCGAGACCTTTGGCTTCGGGTGCAGTGAGATCCGACGATGCGAGATAGCGGATGTCCTGGAACTGGCGGACTTTTTCGATCCAGAGCTGAAGCGTGTCCATGAAGCGCGTGAGCAGTTCGTTGCCTTCCGCCGCCGCGCGCAGATCATCCATTGGGCAGTACCAGCCGAAGGCTTTGGTGGCAGTATCTTCGAGCATCGAGGTGTCATCGATGATGACGTGCGCCGCAGAGTTCAGAACTTTGGCTTCGGGTGGCGCGCAGTCCATGACCAGCGACAGCAGCTCGCGGTGATCGAGCAGGACCACAGATGGCAATTTTTCGAATTGTTTCACGTAGGCCTTGGAGACTGCCGTGCAACTGAGCTTCCCATTCCACACGGCATCCTCTCCTCCATGGAGCGGGAACTGATCGCGACGTTCAGGTTCGTACCAGGCGAGCTTAAGCGCGAGTGTCGCTTCATCTGCGGTGTATTCCTTCTGCTCCGCAAAGCGCAGGACGGCATCAGCGTCGATGAGCGAGTGGGGAGGATGGAAGGTGCCGATGTGTTTCACGATGGATTCCGGGAGCCGCCGCAGGATCGGCCGCAGTGATTTCACCGCGATCCAATGACGGATGGATGTGTCTGCCAACGCCCCCTCGATCACCGATTGCAGATGACTGGGATCGAGCGGTTCATCAACAATCTCCGGCGTGCCGAGGTTCCCTGACTTGAGACTCAGCGGTTCGATCTTTGTCCCTTGCGGCGGCTCTTCTTTCCAGTGAATCCATGTTGGCTCCTTCTTGGCTTTGGGCGGCGGAAGAGCCTCAAAGAGCATCTTGTAGCCCGTAGGAGCTCGCGCCATGATCGCATCGGCGAGGTCACGAAGATCTTCCGGTAGTTCCAAGAGTCGCTCCCAGCATTTTCCGAGAAGCTCAAGCGTCGCGCGGACATCCCCAAGCGCGCGGTGCGGCGGATCGTGATTCAGCTTCAAGATCGTGCTCATATACCCGAGCGAGTAGCTCTCCAATTCCGGGAACACGAGCGACGCGAGCATGGAGGTATCGATGTACGGGCGGCCAGTCAGATCGATGCCTTCGCCCTTGAGCATGCCGATATCGAACGGAATGTTCTGACCCACCAGCAGTGCGTCGTCGGGGAGATGCCGCAGAATATCCTCCCGATGATCCGCGAGCGGGGGCTTCCCGTTCAAGTCCGCCGTCCTGATCCGTGTCAGCACCTGCACGACCGGTGGAACGTCTGCATGGAAAAAGAGCTGCTCATATTCTTCCTTCACTTTCCCATCCCGCACTTCTGCCGATGCAAACTCAATCACCCGATGCACCTTGGGGACAAACCCGGTCGTCTCAGTATCCAGGACGACGAGGGGGAGAGGAGGGAGTTTCATATTGCAAGAATACGCTGCTTTGTGGCTGATGCTACGGGAAAGTCGGGGCCGTGGCCGGGCTTCCTCCTTCGCTCCTTCAGCCGTCGCCTCTAAGGCTATGGCCGACAAGGCGGGAGCTTCGGAGGACAGGCGGGCTCGAGACAAGCAGAGTCATTCTAAAAAAAGAGCCCGCCCCGAGCGAAGTCGAGGGGGGCTCTTTTACGTTGTTCAGGATCAAGAGAATTTACGGCACCACTGTTCCAATACTATGCGTATTCCCCGTGAGCGTTCCGCGGGGGGTGACGTCCACGATGGAGCCGCCGGAATTGTCACCATCAATCTCCAGCTGGTACGACGTGTTCGCTGCTGAGACATGGCCGCCGAGGGAACAGCCGACCGTGTTCGCGCCGCTCGAGAGGTACGTGGGCTCGCCGCAAATGCGGATCCGGAAGAGATTGCCGTCCTTGGGATTGTTCGTCGCGCCGTTATTGATGAAGTCGACGAGGAGCTGCTTCGTCTTCTGGGTGGCGATGGAAATATCATCGAAGCGGTAGATCTGGTACGTGCCGCTCCCGGTTGTTTGACCGAAGGTGCCGGCAGTCGTCAGGCGGGCGCCGCTCATGTTCAGGTTGGTATCGACATCGCGGAGCCGGACGTTGCCCAAGACTTCGTGGATATTGTCGTAGGCGGTGCCACTGGAATTATTGAGCGTCGCGCCGGTGCTGGTCCGGCCCTCGATGAGCACAAAGAGCTTGCCGAGCGTCATCGGCTCGCCGGTCGCCGTCAGGACGGACGTTCCGAGATTCGCCCCCGTCTGCGTGCGGCTGTACACCGTCGACGACGGGCTGCTGAGGGACATACTGAAGCTCCCCGGCGTGACCGGGCAAGTGACGAGCGTGGAGCCAGACGCCGTGTTATTTGCTGCATTCGTGTCCGTCACCGTCGTAGAGGATCCTACAATGTCGGTCGTGAAGGTGGAATTGCACGGGAGAAAAGTGGGCACATGCAGGTACACCCGGAATCCGACAGATTCTCCGGTTGCGAGAGAGGGGACCGTGCAGTTCACAGCCGTTGTTCCGCTCGCTGAACATGCGGGGCTGGAGAAGCCCGGCTCGTACACATATCCCGCATCCAGCTCCTGCGTGATCCTTGCAGAGGGGATGGTGGTGGAGCTCGCGTTGGAAATTTCCCACGTTTCCGGCAGAAGATTGCCGCGATGGATCTGCGGGGGAAGCGTCAGATCGACGGCGAGATCAGCGCCGGGCAAGGACGAACTGGAGGAGGAGCTCGAGGACGAGGACGACGTGACCGGCACGCCGGGGCAGGTGATGATCGTGGAGTCGGAGTCCGTGTTGTTTGTGGACACCGCGTCCGTCACCGCAGTCGTGGAGACCGTTCCTGTGGCAGTGAGCGAAGTGTTGCAGTTCGTGGAGCCGGGGACATCCAGGTAGATCAGGAGCGTGCCGCTTCCCCCCTGTGGCAGGGCGGAGACGGCGCACGTGACGCTTGAGCCGCTCGCCGAACATGCGGGGTACGTGAAGGTCGAGTTGAATGTCAGCGTAGCCGGGATTTGATGAGTAACGGTGGCGGAAGCGATGGCTCCGCTGCCGGTGTTCCGGACAACGATCGTCTCGGGCAGCGTTGTGCCGCGGTGAACCTGCGGCGGGAGGCTCAGGGTGATCGACAGGTCAGGGCCGGAAGACGTCGAGGAGCTGCTGCTGGAACTGGACGTGGAACTCGAGGAAGAGGAAGAACTCGAAGACGATGAGGAGCTTGAGGAAGAAGAAGAACTCGATGTGCTGGATGACGAACTGGAGGAGGAACTCGATGATGACGACGACGTGACCGGCACGCCGGGGCAGGTGATGATCGTCGAGTCGGAGTCCGTGTTATCGGAAGAATCCTGATCACCGGCGATCGATGCCGTCACTTGCGCCGTGAAGGTGGTATTGCAGGCGGCGGCTGAATCGACCTGGAGGTAGACCATGAAGTCCTTTGCCTGGGTAGTGGCCATCGACGGTGCGGTGCAGGTGACAGTCGAGCCGCTCGCGGAGCATGCGGAGTTCGAGAAGCCGGCATTGAAGACGAAGGTAGAGGGGAACGTCTGCGTGATGGTCGCACCGGTGATGGTATTGGTGCCATCATTGGAAATGCGAAGAGTCTCGGGCAGAAGATCGCCGCGATGAATCTGCGGCGGGAGCGTAACGAGCGCGGCCGCGTCGGTCGCGAAGGTGGCGGCAAAGGCAAAGTTCACGGATGACCCGAGAATCTGCACCAGGAGAATCGCGGCAAGGAGCGCTGACGAGAGGAAAGATTTGACCATAGAAAAATGAAGAAAAAGGTGCGACTATCCTTCACAGGATTGCTTTTGTCAAAGTTCTGTTTTTGACTAAAACAACATTAGTTGTAACACATACTTTCAAATCAGCGCTCCTCATTAAGCAGCCATGGTCTCCGTAGGCGCCGCGGGTTCATTCGGTGCGTCCGTCGATGGGGCGGGGGTGGTGTCGGAGGGGATGGTCACCTCTCCATCCGCAGGCAGGGACGCCTGCGTCTGGTCATCCATCGGCATAGGCTCGCCACGCAGCTCGGACAACTTCGCTTTGAAGGCGGGCAATTCCGCATAGTTGTACATGTCCAATTCGTAGCCGGTGAGCTGTGTCGCCAGGCGGATGTTCTGGCCCTTCTTGCCGATCGCCATGGGACGCTGAGCTTCTTCCACAAAGACCGCGGCGCGCTTCTTCACTTTGCGGCCCTGCTCGTCGATGCGTTCCTGATCATTCACGATGATGACGGCCGAGATCGCGGCGGGCTGGAGCGCGAGCGAGATCAGTTTAATCGGATCGGGCGAGTACTCGATCATGTCGACGCGCTCGCCGTTGATCTCCTCCATCACCGCCTGGATGCGCACACCCTTCTGACCGACGCACGCACCGATGGGATCGATGCGAGGATCATTGCTCTTCACCGCGACCTTGCTGCGGAAGCCGGCGTCGCGCGCGATGCCCATAATCTCCACGTCGCCGTTGCGGACTTCGGGGATCTCCAACTCGAGCAATTTCTTCACCAAGTTCGGGTGCGTGCGAGAGATCCTGAGCTGCGGACCTTTGCCGGTCAGTTCAACAGTATCGAGGTACACGCGGATGCGCTTGCCGGTGTAGTAGTGCTCGCCGGGGATCTGTTCTCTCCACGGGAGACTCACGGTCATGCCCTCGATCTCGAGCGTCACCCAGTTGGGGTCGACTTTCGTCACGTTGGCTGTGAGCAGTTCCTCCTCGCGATCCTTGAACATCTCGTACAAGCTCTGCTTCTCGGCTTCCTGCAGCTTCTGCAGGATCACCTGCTTTGCGGCCTGCGTTGCGATGCGACCGTACTCCACCGGCGTCACGTCAATGGCGATCTCGTCGCCCACTTCAGCATCGGGCTTAATCTTCTGCGCATCCTTGAGACCAATTTCGAAGTTATCGTTCTCCACTTTCTCTACCACTTCCTTCACCAGCAAAATCGTTGGCATGTCGCGGCCTTCTTCCAGATCGACTCGAATCTCCTGTTCCTTGTTCCCGAAGTCTTTCCGGTACGCGGTGGCGATGGCCTGCTTGACGGCCTCGATCACCTGATCGGGTTTGACGTTCTTTTCGGAACAGATTTGGTTGATGGCGGCGAGGAAGGAGGCTTTCATGAGGTATGGGGGATGGCAAACGCCACCATTCCAGAATTGGAATAGTGAAGAAAGATCAAACGTTGATGGCTCTATTTTACCAACGGATGGCAAATACGCAAGTTCTTATGCGACACCGCCCTGCGGAGCCAGCGGCTGGTCTCTGCGGAACATGTCGCCGATCGCCGACCCGGTGGCACCTGCATGTTGACCGAGCGTCCGGAGACCGGCCAATGCCCCTGCGCCCCATCCTACTTCGCTCATCAGCGCTCCGGTCAGTGCGTATCCACCGACGGCCAGGCCTGTACCAGCGAGAGCGGCAACGCCAGCTCCTTTAAGGAGATATTTCGTGTTGTCCTTGAGACTCCTCCACGTCACAGAGAACCAGTTCGGGATGTCTTCCTTGATCCACATGTGGACTTTGCGCACAGTGCGCGTACTCCAGGCTTTGTTCATGTCGATGTGCAAATTGCGAATCCGGCGTAAGTGAATGCGTAAACTGTGATCAGTGGGGATCTCATCATCCGCAGGATTATTTCTGTTCAGATCGGCAACAGTTGGCCCCATCTGCAGCTCAAACAGACGTCGCAGGCGCGCCGCCACTCGCGGGAGTTCGGCACGTTCCGCCGGTGTCAGGTCTCCCTTGGTTCGATACGCTTCTTCCAGTGCCCGCGCCCGCTCGAGAGCCAATTCAATACGCTTCTCATGTGCGAAGACGTCATCCGATCGTTCAAATTCAACGTCCACAATCCCCCTGCCGCCCTCTATGCGTCGGGCGTCTGGGTCACTCATCGTTCTTTCTGGATTAGGACTCATATATTCAGAGGAGGAAGAGATTTCTCAATGTTTTCCAGCGATACAATTTTCTCATGGAGAGCAGTCGCTCTCTGCAGTCGCAGCAGTTCGGGACCGAGTTTTTCCATGCGCTCCTGCTCAAACACGAATCGCTCTTCCTGAACCATTGTGAAGAGCTTCAGCAGCGTCTGCTTTTCCGGCGGACTCATCTTCACCACGTTATCGCGCAATGCCTGCTTAAGAGTTTCCAGCTGCTCAACGGAGAGCGACACCAGGTACGTCGCGAATGACTTTTCGTTTTTGCAGATTCCGTCGATCTCCTTTGCCGTGAGTGGATCGCCGCCGCGCAGGATGATCTGGTGCAACTGATCCTTGGATTTCGCAATCGAGGGCGATGACACCGGCAATTTCTGCAGAAAGTCGGCGCGCTTCTTCTTCTCCGACATATACCAGCGCGTGTAAATTTTGAGCGAATCGCCGACGCCCGACGGAGGCGCTTTTTCTTTCCACACCATCTTCGATGCCCGCTGGAGGTCCTCGGGCTTCAGATTGTCGACCACTTTCTGCCACTGCTTTTTCTGTTTTTCCTTCCTCAGCCATCCCCAGAGCAGGTCGAGCAGTGTATTCTTTGCCTGAGTCATGAGAGAAAGGGGGACGGTCCGCTTTCCCAGCGTCTGCGGATTTACCGACAACGATTCTACGCCTTGCTCTCCATGTCGCAAGGAAGCATTCCCTTCAAAAACGCCCGTGCGTGCCTCCCTCGCATCCCCGGCAGCATCGCCCCGATCCTGTATTTCCATTTTTTGAATCCACGCGGGACGATCTTCAGATCAGGAGCAATCTTCTCGATCATCATCGCTGACCTCCCGAGCGTCTCCATCCTCTTCAGTGAGTCCTCCATTGTTATGTGATGGTGATGCAATGCCGTTGCATCCGGTTCGTAGAAGAGTTTCACCCCGGCTTTTTGCAATCGGAATCCCCACTCGACGTCTTCCCATCCATAGAGCGTCACATCTTCGCGGAACGGAAACTTCTTCGCGATCTCCGTCGGCAAACTGATGTGACTGGTGTAGGTGAACTTGTGCTGGATATCAGCGGGAATGAAATCGTGTTCGTACTTTTTGAGCATCGGGTAGCCGAATTGCCAGCCGGACTGCTCTAGCCACTTCATGACGGGAGTGATGGTGCACGAGGGGTCCCAGGTGGTGAAGCCGAGGATGGCGGAATATGGAATATGGAATGTGGAATGTGGAATGGCGAGGTGCTTCTCGCATGCGTCAGGTCCCAGCAAGATGTCGTCGCCGATAAAAAGAACGTATTTCCCCTTTACGATCTCCACTCCTCTATTCCGTGCGGTGCCTTGATGACAACGGGGAACATTCAATAAATGAACAGGTATTTTCAATTCTAAATTTTCAATTTTCAATTGGTCGTTGTCATTCACCACAATGACCTCCAGCTGATCGCGAATAGTCTGTTTTTCAATATGGTCCAGGCACCGTCGCAGGATCTGCGGACGATTATGGGTGGGGATGATGATGGAGAGGGACGGAATCAATTGAGTCTGGAGGAGAGAGAATGGAGAATAAGCGTACCCCATGCACACCTTCTTTTTGAATTTGGCCTCCCATTCAGGAATTCTCGCCTGCGTCACCGACGACCGCGTCGTGTCCTCCTTCGCCGTCGATCACCGCATCGACGATGCCGCGTTGGTGCCGCACGTTGAAGCGGTCATCAAAGAAGCCGGATGGTCCTATGCCGATCTGACACAGATCGCGTGCGCGGTAGGACCGGGAGGGTTTACGAGTTTGAGGGTGGCTGTCGCGCTCTCAAACGCGCTCAGTAGTCAGTTGGGGATTCCGGTGTGTGGGATTCATCTCAGTGATCTGTATGAATCACGAATCACGAATCTTGAATCAAGAATTGCGTTTTGGTGTCATTCTACAAAAAAGCAGGAGCTTTTTATTCGTGGGTTCGGCGATGTTACAAAAGAATTTCCGGAGCCGCAGTGCGTCACTCTCGATGATCTGCAGAAGGTCATCAAGAAAGGAAGCGGGTGGATGGGGGAGTTGATTCCAGAGCATCGGAAAATTGTCGACGATGCTGGTGTGCAGGAAGTTTCCCTCAGGCCGGCGGAGGACGTTCTGCCAAGTTTTCTCAAAATACAAAAGTACAAATCTCAAATACTGCAGCCGTGGTATGGGAGGGGGTGGTAGCCCGGCTCCGTCTGCGGACTACGCCGCGGCATCCGGCTTGAAGTAACAATCGCGGCGTAGTCTCGGCTGCTTAGAGCGGCCGGACGAAGCCGGATGGTATGGGAGGGGATGGTGATATTACGGTACCCGGAGTTCCAGTTCCTTGAAGGCTGAAAAATCTTTCGGGTTGTTGGTGACGAGTGGAACGCCCAATACAAAGGCAGTTTGTCCGATGAGCGTGTCGGAAATGCCAGGATCTCTCAGGCCCTTCTGTTTTCTCCGGCGAATCCACATGGCGGTCTGGCGGGCAATCTCGACACTCAACGTGATGATTTCGAATTGGTCGAGGTGCGCCCGGATCGTCTGTTCCTCCCGGTCATCGTGCGCGCCAATGAGTGCTTCCATGTACGTCACGATGCTGATGCCGTAGGTCTTGTCGCCGTATGTTTCATTCAAAAAATCAATGTACTTCTTCTCCTTCTTGAAGAGGTACACCACGATGTTGGTATCCAGAAGAACGTCCGGCATAGGTCATTGGAAAAGCTCATCGAAGATGCGTGTTCTGCGGATGTGAATCGGCTTCTGTAACGAAGAGAACATCCGGGCAAGATTTTTTCCGCTGCTCGACGGGCTTCGCACAGAGAGTTCCAGTTCCTGACCGCCGCCGATGCTGATCACCACGTAATGGATCCGACCGCTGGTGAGCTGCCCCTTCAATGTCTTGAAGTTTCGGAGAAGTTCCCGTGTTCTGACTGTCTTGATCATACGTACAGTGTAGCATTTTTGTCAGACATTTGTCAAACATTTTATCCCGAATATCGTCATTCCACTGCGTTTATCCCACCTTCTCTCTCTTCTCCTTCAGCGCTACAGTAGGACGTCTCTGACCTCTATGGCTTTCCTAGACACCCTTAACCCACCTTCGCTCCTGCTGGAGCTTCGGTGGGCAAGCAACACCTCCTTATGACATTCCTCGACTCTCTTAATCGGCTGCTCGGTGACCCAAACGAGAAGGAACTCAAGCGGCTGCGGCCGATGATCGCGGTCGTGCGCAAGGCCCAGCAGGACCCGGCGGTCCGCGCGCTGACGCTCGAGACGGTTCCGGCGAAGACGGCGGAGTTGAAGGCGCGCATTCAGTCTGAAATCACTTCAGGAAAGGACCCGCAGAAGATTCTCAATGATCTCCTTCCCGAAGCGTTCGCCGTCGCCATCCGTACGTGCGAGCTGCTCAAGGATTCCGGTGTGAAGATTTCCATGGGCAATCAGGAGTTCGGCTGGGACATGGTGCCGTTCGATGTGCAGATCCTCGGCGGCATTGCGCTCCATCGCGGCAACATCGCCGAAATGCGCACAGGAGAAGGCAAGACGCTTGTCTGTACGCTGCCGGTCTACCTCAATGCGCTGCTCGGCAAAGGCGTCCACGTGGTGACGGTCAACGACTACCTTGCCCGGCGCGATGCGACTTGGATGGGCATCCTCTACAAAGCCCTCGGGCTTACGGTCGGTGTGGTCGTCCACGGACTCCCCACAGCCAAGCGTCACGAGGCGTACGCATCGGATGTCACGTACGGCACCAACAGCGAATTTGGTTTCGACTACCTGCGCGACAACATGGCCCCGTCGCGCGAGCGGCAGGTCCAGCGCGGTCTGCACTACGCCATCGTCGACGAGGTCGACTCGATCCTCATCGACGAAGCACGGACGCCGCTGATCATCAGCCAGCCGGCGGACGAATCGACGACCAAGTACGCGCAGTACGCGCAACTCGTCGGTCAACTGAAGGAGGTCGAGCACTTCACCAAAGATGAGAAGCAGCGCACAGCCGTCCTCACCGAAGAGGGGATCAAGAAGATGGAGCAGCTGCTGGGCATCGAGAATATCTACACCGACCGCGGCTTCCAGGAAGTGCACCACATCGAGCAGGCGCTCAAAGCGCACGCCATCTTCCAGCGCGATGTCGATTACGTCGTGAGCCCTCAAAACGAAGTCGTCATCGTCGATGAATTCACCGGACGGCTCATGCCCGGTCGCCGCTACAGCCACGGTCTCCATCAGGCGATCGAAGCCAAGGAGCGCGTCACGGTCCAGCGCGAATCCAAAACTCTCGCGACGATCACGTTCCAGAATTACTTCCGCCTCTTCGACAAACTCGCCGGCATGACGGGCACCGCCAAAACAGAGGAGGAGGAATTCGAGTCGATCTACAAATTGCGCGTGCTCACCATCCCCACGCACCGCTCGATGGTCCGGACCGATAAGACGGACGCAATTTAC
>CAYGNM010000016.1:0-11031 GCA_964351275.1 uncultured Candidatus Peribacteria bacterium
GAAGGTGGTCACAATGCCGTCGTGCGCGCCGTAGACGATATCGTGAATCCACGGGCCCAAAGGGCTTCCGTGGAGTTCGGCGGCGCGGTGTTTGCGGAGGGCTTCCTGCATGTTGCGCATGAAATGAGTATACTCGTTCCATGCGCCTCTCCCAGATCTTCACCAAGACGTCTAAAGAGTCAGCTTCCGATGCCGACAGCAAGAATGCCGCGCTCCTCACGTGGCGGGTTCATCCACAAGACGATGGCCGGGGTCTACTCGTTCCTGCCGCTCGGGATGCGGGTGCTGCGGAAAATCGAGACGATTCTGCGTGAGGAAATGGACAAGATCGGCTCCGAAGTGCTGATGCCGCTCCTCACACCGACGGCCAACTGGGAGAAGACTGGACGCATCGACAGCATCGGTGTGCTCTTCCAGGCTACGCCTGCAAATCCCGTCTCGCTCAAGAACCACGATGCGCGCTACATCCTGACACCGACGCACGAAGATATCGTCACGCCGATCGTGCAGAGCTTTGTGATGAGTTACAAAGATTTGCCGTGTGCCACGTACCACATCCAGACGAAGTTCCGGAATGAGCCGCGCGCCAAGTCCGGCCTGCTGCGCGGGCGGGAATTTCGGATGAAGGATCTTTACAGCTTTCACACGTCGGAAGCGGATATGATGGACTACTTCCTCCATAAGGCGATTCCTGCGTACACCGCATTCTTCAAGCGGATCGGCTTGGGTGAGAAGACGGTAATCGCACTCGCATCGGGTGGCGACTTCAGCAAGGAACCCTCGCGCGAATTCCAGACCCGGTGCGAGAACGGCGAAGACACGATCTTCCAAGTCCCCGGCACCGATCTCTACTACAACCGTGAGCTCGCCCCGGCGGTCGCTCCTGCGTGGAAGAATGAAACGGAAGAGGAAAACCCGCGCAAAGACGTCCTCGGCAAAGGGATCATCGGCGTCGAGGAGCTCGCGAAGTTCTTGAAGATCGCACCGGAGCATACGACGAAGACCATTCTCTTCGAGACGGACAAGAAGGCAGTGGTTGCGGCATGCGTTCGGGGCGGGTACGACATCCATGAGGAGAAGCTCAAGCAGATTCTCGGCTGTCAGACGCTCGTGCTCGCGTCAGCGGAGACGGTCAAACGTGTGACGGGTGCCGAGGTCGGCTATGCGGGACCCATCGGACTCCCCAAAGATGTGCGCGTCGTCTGGGATGATTCCACGCAGGGTCGCAAGAACTTCGAGTGCGGTGCCAATAAGACCGATCACCACAGTATCAACGTGAACTTCGGGCGTGATGTACCTGTGCCGGAGGCGTTCTATGACATCAAAGTCGCCAAAGAAGGGGACATTCATCCGGAATCCGGGAAAGTCTACGAAGTCTTCCGCGCATCGGAAGTCGGCAACGTCTTCACGCTGTACCGAAAGTTCACGGACGCCTTCGGCTTCACGTTCCGCGACAGCGACGGCACATCCAAGCCCGTCTACATGGGCTCATATGGGATCGGCACCACGCGCGTGATGGGCGTGCTCGCCGAAATCTTCAACGATGCGCATGGACTCTGCTGGCCGGAGGTGGTCGCACCCGCGCGTGTGCACATCATCGCGCTTGCGAAGTCTCGGGAGGAGGAATCCTTCACTGCCGCAGAATCTCTCTACACGCGTCTTGAAAAATCCGGCGTCGACTGTCTCTTCGATGATCGTCTGGACCAGTCGCCGGGATCCAAGCTCGCCGATGCGGACCTGATCGGCGCGCCTGTGCGTGTTCTGATTTCGCCCAAGACGCTCGCGAAAGGACAGCTCGAAGTGAAGAACAGGAAGACGGGGGAGGTGGTGATGATTAGCGAGCGGGAGCTGATTTCCTCCGTTGGAATTGCACCAAGCAATCACTGATCACGGAGCAGGCTTTTTGCGCATTCGGAATGTAGCGGAGCTTGAGACCTTCGCCCGTCCCTTCCTTCAATTCAAAGTGTAATTTCCCGAAGGGGAGCATGCCGCCGAACTGCGTTAGCGCAGAGACCGAGGCCAGATTTTCGAGATTCATCTGCTGGATCTCCTGCCGGATGATGGACGACTGGTTGATGACGATGACTTTCTCTGTCGTCACAAGTAGCTCGTCGTATCGCCAATCGATGAAGCTGCGCAGGAGCGGACGGAAGACGATCCAGAGCCAGAGGAGGACAAGAACGGGAACGGCGATGTTCCAGGGAATCCCCACTGTGGCTGATCCGACGCCGATCGCCACGAAGATCGCCGTGATGACTGTGGCGACCAGTGAGCGCATGGCAAAAAGAAAGCCGTGGAAGCGTGCCTGGAGCACGATCTGCTCGCCGGGAGAGAGCAGGCTCCGGTTCAGTTTGTCCGTGTTCGTTTCGAGGGCGAGGATTTTCATGGGGATAGCTTACTCCTGTTTTTCTTGTGCTTGAGGTAGT
Organism: uncultured Candidatus Peribacteria bacterium; assembly: GCA_964351275.1. Taxonomy (GTDB): domain Bacteria; phylum Patescibacteriota; class Gracilibacteria; order Peribacterales; family Peribacteraceae; genus JABFSS01. The sequence goes on from CAYGNM010000016.1 coordinate 2,427, forward strand.
CGCGGATTCGATTGCTCGTTTATTCGTTTACTCGTTCAAGAGTCTACGAAAAACGGGTTAGCGAATAAACGAATAAACGTGCATGGTTCGTTACGACAAGTATCCCCTTCGCATGTCCTGCCTCACCTTTTTTACAGACTTTCCGCGTCCATCGACGACCTCCGTCTCCCACTGGAGGTTGATCTTCACTTCGTAGCGCGTGTCAGATTTCACTATCAGTTTGATCATTTGTCCGCTCTTCACGGGCAGGGGACCCTCCAGCGGCAGGTAAATCTGTTTCCAGTGCGTGGGCGGATCGTCCGGACTTGTCGACAGCGTGATGGTCTGGAAGAGCGTCGCTTCCCACCAGAGGGCGAAGCCATAGACAGTGCAGTCCTTCTTCATCGGCCACGTGATGATCTTCTCGCGGACAGATCCGTTCTTCTTCCGGAAATCGACATGATCCCATTCTTTCTCTTCTCCGAGATCATCTGGTCGGATCTCCTTCACGTACATGTTGTTCATGCAAATCTCTTTAGCGATAGCGAAGTCCAGATTCTGTCCGAGGCGATCCCATACATTCAATTCATCATAGAGGCGTGAGGAAGTCACCGGCGCAACGAATTGTGTGAGGGACTCCGGGATCATCAGGCCGCCCGGCTTGAGGAATCGTCTCGCGTCGTTCATCGTCTCCAGGATGTTCTCCTCCAATGAGTAGTTCCCGAGAGTTTCGCTCACGACCACATCGACCTTTGGCGGCGTCTTCACCTCCGTCGAATGTGTTTTGAAAAAATGACACCGTTTGATGCCATTCTCCTTCGCAAGCGTTTTGCTCAAATCCAGCAGATCACTCACTTCGTAGAGGAAGCACTCTTTGGCTCCCAGTTTCTCCGCGAGGAAACTCAGATATCCCGTCCCCGAACCGATATCAGCGACGGTCGTTTTGCCGGGAACGATCGCGGCCTTGAGTGCACGATAAAACGCGTCATTGCGGATGGCATCGCCGAGCAGGAGGCGCTGGAATTCGATCATGGAAGCAGTGTACAGGGATTGTCTTTCTTCTGAGAGTCAGCGGAGAGCACGTGCTCTCCGCTGACACATCTCCATCAACACCTGCTATGCTGGCCCTCAATGACGCTGACGCTTCGATCTGTACGCTATTTTCTGCCGGAAATCGCTCTTTGCGCGGTTGCGCTTTTCTTTACATTCCGCGAGCTTGGGACATTCCCGGCGGCATGGGAGGACAGCGGTCTCTACACGATGGTCGCGAAGTCCATTGCGTCCGGCCACGGATACACGCTGCCGATTCTCCATTCCCGGTGGGCGTTTCCGTACTTCCTGAGCGTCGGGCCGACGGTGATCCTTCCGGTTGCGCTCTTCATCAAACTCTTCGGCTTCAGTCTCTCTATAGCGCGCATCGCTCCTGCGCTCTATCTGCTCGGGACGTGCCTCGCCTTCTACTTTTACGTCCGAAGAATCGCCGGGACGAATGATGCTCGATGGTCAACAGCGCTACTCATCACGCTTTCGGCGTTCATCAACGGCGGAAAGCCGGTGCTCGGCAGCGTTCCGGCGTTCTTCTTCCTGCTGCTCGGACTGCATCTGCTCCACGGCGATCGTCCGTCGGTCTGGAGCGCTCTGCAGAAAGGCGTCGTCTTCGGGCTCGCCATTCTCACGAAAATCACGTTTATTCTCATTCTCCCGTCTCTCTGTGTCGCGATGCTCTGCAAGGACATCCGGCGGCAACGACGCACCATGTTCCTGCTTCTCCTTACGGTCACCGTTGCGTCGCTGCTCTTTCTGCCGTGGTTGCTCCTGGAACTCTCGTACCAGTCGGGGTTCATGACCTTCGTCCACGAGGTCCTCACGCGCCCGGCCGACGGGAGCGTGGTGACCGCACTGGCGCAGAAGATCCTCTTCCTCCTCCGTTTCCAGTACCAATATTTCTGCGTCCTCTTTGTTCTGGCATGCGCAGGATTCTTCCATCGCTCTCTTCGTCTCTCCCCGCGAGAGCGCGTGTTTCTCGTCAGTCTCTTTCTGCTCTTTCTCCTCCACTTCCTCGTTCGCGAAGGATGGTACCGCCACCTCCTCCCCGCGCACCTGCTCCTGCTTCCATTCGTCCCCGCCGGCGCACGCCGATTGCTCCGCGGGAACTGGTGGGCAATTCTCCTGATCTTCGTTGTGATCCAGATAGTGTGGCAGCTCGATCACCGCGGCTCCTCGCGTTCCACGGCATCTCAAGAAACGGTCGCGTATATCCAGGAACATCTTTCCGATACCGATGTATTGATCCAGCATCCTGAGATCTTTGTGCAGCTTCCCGAAAATCCCCACTGGTTCTACTTTCCGCTCCCGGGCAATCGCGAACTGATGCCCGCGCATTTTGTCGAGCGTTCCCCAGATGACCTCTGCATGCTGCGCGTCCGTAAGCCGTATGAAAACGATGAAGAACAGTACGGAGATACGTTGATCCAGATCGGTGGGAAATATCTGCTGATCCCGCCGCGGGCGGATTGCGTGAACAATAAGAAATAATGATTTTCAGCGGAGACGACCCCTCGGCTCGGCTCGGGACAGGCTCTGTCTCCGCTGACGTCACACTCATAATTTATCGACGGAACCCTCCGCGCCCCCTATCGCGTTGTCCTCCACCTCCACCTCGACCGCCACGGAATCCCTGTTGCGGCCGTCCGCGTCCAAACGATCTCGGTTGGTCATCCCGTTCCTCCTGCGGCGGCATTGCTCGTGCCGGAGGCAGTGAGGGCAGGGGAGTGCGTCGGATCGGCATGCGGGTCAGTCGCTCAATCGAACGGATGTCGTTGGTCTGGTCCGGCGTGGCAAACGAGATCGCGCGGCCTTCGCGACCCGCTCTTGCCGTCCGTCCGATGCGATGGACGTAATCTCCCGGGTCATCCGGCAGATCGAAGTTGATAACGACGGAAATGCCGGTGACATCAATCCCGCGAGCGGCGATATCGGTTGCTATGAGCACGCGGTACCGTCCGGCTTTGAAGCCCTCCAATGCTTCGCGGCGCTGCGCGAGCGAGCGGTTGGCGTGGATTTCGGCAGACGCATGTCCCATGGCGCGGACAGCGCGCGTCATCTTCTTGGCACCGTGCTTGGTGCGGGAGAAGACGAGGACGGAGCCCGTGTATTCCTGCAGAAGTTTATCGAGCAGTCTCAACTTCTCTTCCTTCCGGACCACAAAGATCTCCTGTTCCACCCTTTCGGCCGTGGTCCCCGCGGGTGCAACTTCGATCCGCAGTGGCAACGCCATCTGTGACGATGCGAGTTGCAGGATTTCCCGCGGCATCGTCGCCGAAAAGAGCATCGTCTGCCGCTTTTTGGGGACGTGCGCGAGAATCCTGTCGATCTGCGGCTTGAATCCCATGTCGAGCATCCGGTCCGCTTCATCAAGGACGAGGATGTTCACCTCCTTCAGTGTCACCGTCCGCTGCTCCAAATGGTCATTGAGACGTCCCGGTGTCGCGATCAGCACCCGCGGATTTTGTCGCAGCATTCCGCGCTGCAAATTCATCGATGCGCCGCCGACGAAGACTGCCGTGCGAATATTCAATGCCGTCGCAAAAGGCTTGAGCGCTTCCTCCACCTGATAGGCGAGTTCACGCGTGGGCAAAATTACGAGCCCCCGTCCGCCGAACTGCGCGAGTCTCTGGAGCATCGGGATGCCGAACGCGAGCGTCTTGCCCGTGCCCGTCTGCGCGATGCCGATCACGTCTTTCCCTTCCACGGCGATGGGGATCGCCTGGTGCTGAATCGGCGTGGGGGTAGTGAATTTCATCCTCACGAGGATCTGCTGAAGGCCGGGCGCAATGCCCAGGTTGGTGAAACTGGCAGTCGATGGTGTAGGGGGAGTCTGCATATGTTCAGGGAGCATAGCGCATTTACTTCTCTTCGGGCAGCGAAAATCGCGGAATCCGTGCGCCCTGCAGTTTCTCGATCTTGGCGATATTTTCCTGATCCTTGGCCGTTGCAATCGTGATCGCCCTGCCGGAACGGCCCGCCCGCCCCGTGCGGCCTATGCGGTGGATGTGCTCGTTCGGGTCGTCCGAAACGCTGTAGACCACGACGACGACATCCACATTGCTAACATCGATGCCACGCTCCGCGATATTAGTTGCGACGAGAATGCGGCAGCGGCCGGATTTGAATCCCTGTAAAGCTTCCTTTCGTTGAAAGTGTGCGCAATCTTTATGAAAGGCCATTGCTGCGTGCCCGGCATCACCGAGCATTTCCGTCAGATCTGACGCGCCGACCTTCGTATTGCAGAAAACCAGGAAAGAAGATCCGGCATGTTCCGCAAGCAGCCGCTCGAGCACCATGAATTTTTGCTGCATCTGCTCTACAAGAAAGAGCTGTTGCTCGATTTTCTTCGGTGCAGTTCCCGATGGAGCGACTTCGATGCGCAATGTGTCGTCGCGCATCACTGTGGCGGCAAGCTCGCTGACATCTTTCTGCATTGTCGCGGAGAAGAGCATCGTCTGGCGCTTCTTCGGCATGCGCTCGAGGATCTTGTCGATATCCGGCTTAAATCCCATATCGAACATACGGTCGGCTTCATCGATGATCAGACTCTCTATGCCATCCGGTGACAGGAAATTTTTCTCAAGTAGAGCATTCAATCGTCCAGGCGTCCCGACCACCAAACCGATTCCCGGCCTGTTCAAGAGGGTACGTTGTATGTCTATCGGTATTCCTCCGGTAAGGAATGCACTGCGAATGCGTCTCTCCCGTCCGAGGATTGTGCACATCTCCTTCCCCTGCTCTGCGAGTTCACGGGTGGGAACCACCACCAAAGTCTGCATTCTTTTTTGAAAAACGTGAATCAGGTATGAGAGCGTCTTGCCCGTGCCGGTCGGCGCGACGCCGATGACGTCCTCCCCGCGCAGAGCAGGAGGAATGACTTTGCATTGGATCGGTGTCGGTTCGGTAATTCCTTGTTCTCTCAGTGCCCTCACAAAGTCTGGATGCACGCCGAGATCGGCAAACGTACATTGGTCGTCGGCCTCTACTGTGGGGTTTTCGGCCATGGTTCGGCAGTATATATCATCTTTTTTGCGTATGATGGGGGTGTCCTATGCCGACTGCCTACCCCACCATCACCCTCAAGCCCGAGCGCGACTGGCCGCTCCGTAACCATCACCATGCCATCTACAAGACGGCCATAGCGAAGATGCCGGAAGTGAAGAACGGTTCGATTGTGGAGATCCGGAGTTCCAACGGCGACTTCCTCTGTTACGCCACGGTCAATATTCACGCGTACATCACGGGCCGTGCCATCAGCTTTGAAGAGAAGGAGGATCCGATGCTCGTACTCCGCAAGACGATCGAGCGATCCATTGCGCTTCGTCGGCAGTTGATCTCGCCTGAGGATACGAATGCCGTCCGTCTGATCAATGCCGAGGGCGATGGAGTCCCCGGTCTGATTGTTGATCAATACAATGATGTGATCGTCCTCCAGATCACGACGCTCGGGATGGACCGGCTGCGCGAATGGATCGTCGATCTGCTCTGGAATATCTGCAAGCCGAAAGCGATCTACGAGAAGTCCACGAGTACTGCGAGGAAGAATGAACGTATCGATCCTGTCGAAGGCTGTGTGAGAGGAGAAGTGCCCGAGACTGTGATCGTCACCGAAAGGGGATTGCAGTTCGACATTCATCTCGCGGGAAGCCAGAAGACGGGACTCTTCCTTGATCAGCGCGAGATGCGTTCGCTGGTCCGGTCGTTTGCGAAGGGGAAGACGGTTCTCGATTGCTGCAGTTATGTCGGTGGATTCTCGGTGAATGCTCTAAAAGGGGGAGCGATTGCCGCCGATGCTGTCGATTACGATACTGCCGCACTGGAACAGGCGAAGAAACATGTGGAAATGAACGGCATCGAAATGTCCCGGTTCGGTTCCTATGCCCAGGATGCGTTCGACTTCCTCCGGCGGAAGCCGCTCCCGCGCCCCTATGACTTTATCGTTCTCGATCCCCCGGCATTCGCCAAGCGTTCCACCGACGTGGAGGATGCGAAGAGGGCCTATACCGATCTCAATCGCATGGCGATGGAGATCCTTCCTAAAGAGGGAGGTCTGCTCCTCACCTGCTCCTGTTCGTATCACGTGGATCCGGTCCTCTTCCAGACGATCGTCTTCCACGCCGCGCGACAGGCGAAGCGGTCGGCGCGGATTTTGCTGCGGCACCGTCAGGCGATCGATCATCCGGTGAACGTGTATCACCCGGAGACCGACTACCTGAAGAGTGTGCTGTTGTGGGTGGAGTGACCTCACCCAATCAGTTTTTCTTTTTCTGTCTTCTTCCATCGCTTGATCTCCGCTTCCCGGCTTCGCGCTTCGCCGAGCGTCGCAAATTCTTCGTGGTACACAATCTGCACTGGAAGTCTCGATCGAGTGTACTTGGCACCCGTGCCGTCGTTGTGCTTCGTTTCGCGCTCCTGCAGATTCAGGCATGTCCCTGCATAGAGCGAACCATCGGCGCAGCGGGCGAGGTAGAAGAAGTGGGGCATGGATAATGTATCTGTGACTGGCAGCCCCACAGGGAGTCGAACCCTGCTTAACGGATTGAAAACCCGCTGTCCTAACCGATAGACGATGGGGCCACACTGGAATTATACCCAAAGTTGAGAGGAGCGGAATTCATTCCGGTAAATCTTTTCTCTTCAAAGAAAGGAATCGGGTCACAAGAAAAGGCCCACGCTCCTTCGCTGACGCTCAGGATGACACGAGCCCTTTCTCTCTAACGAATGTTTGTGCGAGAGCGATTAGCAGCTGCCGCAGCCGCCACCCATAAATGGGCAACCGCATCCACCGCCGAAACAACAAGATCCACCGGACATAGGGGGGTAGGGAAAAGAAATAGGATCGGAATGATAGTACATGGGAAGATTCTTGTCTAGCACTCGGTGTTGACGAGTGCCAGTCTGTGGTAGAACCCTTCGACTCGCTACGTCCGGATCTGATAGTCCTTGGGAGCTCGCTCAGGGTTTTCTGCGGAAAACAAAAACCGTCATACTACGACTGCAGCTGACGGTTGATGTTTGTTTGTCCACCTTTAGAGTGGAGCGATGCCACCTCACGGGACGACCAGTGAAGATCGATCGGAAGATGACTTACATACTATAACATATTTAATGAATATTTGCAAATACTATTTTGGGGCATCAAAACTGCGTTTCCTGCCTAATTCATCGCGGTGGTATTTGCCGAACTCTGTCAGTTTGAGTAGAACCTCGTTCTTCACCACCGGTCCCTCCTCGCACATGCGGATCCCGAGCGGATCCATCACGCAGTTGCCGCAGAGGCCGAAGCCGCACTTCATGTAGCGTTCCATCGAGAGCTGCGCGGGGACGTCATATTTCGCGCACATCTCGCTGATACGCTTGAGCATCATTTCTGGCCCGCAGCCGAAGACCTGATCGACGGGATTACACTTTTCCTCGCGCGTCGAAGACGCGCGCTGGCCCGTGGTAGGGCGAGGGCACGAACTGAGCAGCTTCTCCAGAATATCGACGTTGAATCCCTTGTAGCCCTCCGATCCGTCGTTGGTCGCGATGTGGAGCGAGACGTGTGGCAATGCTTCGAGCTCCTTCACGTACAGCAAATGTTCCTTGCTCCGGGCACCGACGATCACTTCCAGCGTGCAGCCGTGCCCGACGGTTTCCTTTGCGACGAAGTACATGGGTGCCGCACCGTAGCCGCCGGCAACGAGCACAATGTGCTGGCCGGGTTCCCATTCGTAGTGGGTGCCGAACGGTCCGCGGAGTCCCGCAAGATCACCGACCTGCAGCTTTGCGAACTCATTCGTCATATCTCCCACAGCGAAGAACGTGATCCGCGTGACCGCACCATCATCCTCGGCGACGCTCATCGGCACTTCGTCGACTCCCGGCATCCACACCATCACGAACTGGCCGGGCTTCGCACCGAGCGAGCCGTCAAACGTGAAGGTGCGCACCATTTCGGTTTCCTGTTTGATCGCTTTGATGCGGTAGGTGCGCGGGAGCCGGGATTGGAGGGGAATGGTGGACATGCGGAATGTAGAATGGAGAATGTGGAATGTAGAATCACTTTTCCTTCTTCTTGATGGCGTCCTTTTTCTTTTCATTCAACATTCCACCTTCCACATTCTTCATTCTTGCCAGTGTTGTATGCATTCCACCAACTAAATCCTTAATATCCCACACTCCTTCGTTCGTGCACCACATCTGCATCTCGTTGCACACGTTTTTGAAAACGTTGAGTCCCCGGTCGCCGACGGCGGTGCCGATGCCGATCAGGGAAGCTCCCGCGAGCATCAGTTCGATGGCGTCTTCGCCGGTGTAGACGCCGCCCGTGCCGATGATCGGGAGTTTTCCCTCTGTCGCGCTGAAGACATCGGCGATGCATTTTACCGCGATGGGCTTGATGCCCGGACCCGAGAGTCCGCCGACTTTGTTCGCCAGAATCGGCATGCGTGAGCGGAGATCGATGGCCATGCCGGGACCGACCGTATTGATCACGGTGAAGCCGTCGGCTCCAGCCGCCGCGCACGCAGCTGCGATCTTTCCGATATTGTCGACGTTCGGGGAGAGTTTGATGAAGACGGGTGTTCCCTTACTCACT
>CAYGNM010000017.1:0-9032 GCA_964351275.1 uncultured Candidatus Peribacteria bacterium
TCGCCATGGAGGAATCGGACAGGTGTTTCGACGGCGCGATGACGGTTGATGCCGAGGAGGATTCCTTCCTTCGGGCAATTGGGCGGAGGCGGAAGCACCTTGTAGGTGATCCACTGGATGATGGGTACTTTGTTGTAGCGGCTATCGGGGAAGTGGTAGAGGCCGGCAAGTTCCTTCTCGACCAGGAGGTTACGGCGGTGGACGAACCCGTTCATGCGATTCTTCCAGAGCCAGTACATGATGGGCGCATTGATCACGTGCGGCAGAAAGTCGACGAACATGCGGTGGTTCCCGAACCAGTTGCCGTAGACGTCTTTAAAAATATTGAAGGCGACCTGCGTGTTGCTGGCGATATCATCGGCGCGCTTCCAGGTTTTTGCCGATGCGAGGATGCGGACGGATGCATGGAACCCGCTCATACCGGCCTTCTGTCCCACACGCTTGTAGAGTTCTTCCTCCGGCTGGATCATCCGAACGTACGAGTCCCCGCCCTGCGCGCCGGGAGCGTACGTATCGCCCTGCGTTCCCGTGGCGACGCCGCTCATCACGTGCATGAAGGTCGAGAGGATGGGGATCTTCGTTGTCCAGTGATCGTCCTTCCCCTTGAACTTGTAGCTGGCGAAGCGCTTCACTTTCCGGCTCCATGCCTCGGTGAAGACCGGCGTAATCACCAGCTGGATGCACGCTTCCTCATCTGGCTCCAGCTTGCTGAGGACGTTCGCGATGTCGTTGAGCGGGTCGTCCTGCATTTCCTCGTAGCAGCGAATTGGGTAGAAGAACTTCTTCTTCGTCCGCATGTTGTAGGCGATCAGCTTGCTGCCCGCAGGCCAGATGTTGGGCGTGTTCTGCAGCGACACTTCGGCATCCGAGTAGAACGCAGTGATCTGCTTCTCGACGATCGAGACGAGGCTCGGCTGCGCGATCACGTAGAACGTCAGTTCTCCTTTTTCGATGTACATCTCAAAGCTGATCGTGGCGTACCGGAAAATCCAGAAGTGGATGAACTGCCAGAAGCTGAGACTCTTCACTTCCCACAATGCACGGTAGAGCTGCTCCATGACGGCGATCTTCTCTTTGAAGTCTTTCTCCGTGCGTTTCTCCTGGTCGATTTTGCTGTCGCTGCGCGGCAGCATCACCTTCATCGATACCAGCGACTTCGCCTTCCACCACGCGTAGTAGAACCGCATGTCCCAGATAGCGAGCTTCCAGACCTCCCACATCAGCCACAAAAACAGGAGATTCCAAAACGGTGACTGGATGTACCAGCTCCACAGCCATGCAAGAAAATCCGATCCGAGGAACCGACTCACGATCTCCGCGAGCAGGAGCAGGACAGGCACGAAGAGGAGACGGACAATGGCGACCATTTAGGGGCGGAAGACTTGCCCTGCCGAAGGCCCTGAGCTTGCGAAGGGAGCGGAGCGAAGGGTACAGGGAAATCTGGTAATTATAGCAGAAAATACCATTTCCTGATAGGTATCTGCTTCGTCGACAGCACATTGCTACAAATATTTATATATGTTTTAATATCACTGATGCTCTACCTCTATGTTTCAACAAAAAACGACGGAGATCCCTTGTTGTCGGCTGATCTCCTTGCACAAGATGATATCGATGTCGTCACGAAACTCGTCAATTCAGTTTTGAAAAACATTGGAAGGGAACTGGCATATATTTCAAATGTTCCCTTGGACCAGATTGAAGAACAGGCTCTTATGGCAGTGGAGAAACACATTGGACGGAAAATTTTCATGGTGCTTTCCGGAAAATTTGCAGAAGGAATTTCCTTTGGCGTCACTGGAGATCCCATGCCAAACGTGACCGAAGGTGAACAATCAATCACGCACATCGCTCCATTAGAATTGGAGGCTCTCGAAGCTACCATTGCGAATGTTTCTGTTGGGATCAGAAGTGTTCTGGATAAATGTGCAGCAGTGGGTTACACATTTGGGCGGCTCGAACTTGAAAAACTCAGACGAAAAACTGAACAAAATTGATTAACAACTAGCAACTGTCATTCGCATTTCTCTCCTCCTTCCCTCTTTTGATCCAAGAGTGAAAATATAGTCGCCGACAATGCCCGGCGTAAACGGATGCGATTCCTCCGGCAAAATCCAGTCCTCCAGATAATTGATTGTCCCGTCGGGATACCGGACGGATCGGAGAACAAACGGCTTCGTAGACCGGAAGACGAGATCTTTCCCCAGCGGAAGTGTAACGGGAACGCCGCCGATCAGATGCACTCCCTTGGTGATTCTGACGGCGCGCCTCGGATCTTTATCGCCGCACTGATCGATGAGCGTTGCATCACCGAGTCGTTGGAAAGTTGCACGCAGAATTCCCTTCGACCGGTCCTCGATGGTGGTGAATGCAGCGAGACTCAGGTCCATGTCTCGCCCGTCGACGTATGGCCCGCGGTCGTTGATCCGGACAGTGACGGACTTGCCATTGCGGATGTTCGTCACCTTCACGAGCGTATTGTGCGGGAATGTCCGGTGGGCGGCAGTAAGCGCATGCATATCGAACGTCTCGCCGAACGCCGTTCCTTTTCCATGGAACTTCTCGCTGTAGAGACTCACTTCGTGATCTTCTTTTGCGAGCGTCGCATCCAGAGACTGCGCAAGAGACGTCAGCTCTTCTTCGGTGACGGGCTTCGAGGCGTTCTCGGACGTCAGAAAAGCGACGGGATACCGCTCAAGCAATGATGGAAGATTTTCGCTTGTGAGAGCAGAAATATCATCCACACTCCTCGTCCGGAAGAGCCACACGAGCGCGTCGTCGAGCTCGAGGGGAGTATCCGGACGGAAATTCACCTCATCATCGTCGATGATGCCGCGATACTTCGCGTAGGTGATTTCGAAAAATCCGGATGAGACTTCCAAGACATCCGCAAACGGCTTCTCGCGACTGTCTTGGACACTGCGGCGGATGCCGTTCCAGAGCAGAAGAAATCCGTCGCGGCGGGAGATCGCGGCGGATTCCGCGAAGACAAACGAGGGGACAAGAAACAACGCCAAAAACAGAGCGAGGATTCGCAGCCGCATGAGGCCATGATGATAGGAGCGACAAGCGAGGATGTCACGGATTTTCCATACGATAGTCTGTATTTTAAAAACCTGTGCCCAGCAATTTCCCAAGATTACCTCGCACCGGATCGGTCTTTTCCTGAATGAGTTGTGAGCTGTTTGCCTGCAAATTTTTTCCCTGAAGAACATTTGCACGCTTTTGCAGATCGACACGGATAGTGGCCATCAGATCAATATCGATTGGCTTATCAGTAAAAGCAATTTGCCAGACTCTGCTGCCGGACGCGTCTTTCTTCTGCAATCCTGGCAAGGAAGAGATCATTCTCGTGACGTGCAATATGTCATCGACGTGATTTTTCTGGAGAAGATTTTCTGCACTTTTCAGCTCAACCGTTGCCTCCGCAAGCCATTCGTGTGCACGTTGATCATCTCCGTTCTGACGCGCAACCCATGCCTGACCAACAGCAGTTAATGCGCTATTCATACTCTTCAGGAGAGCGAGTTGATCTGCAGACGGCCACTTCTGCATGTCCGGCATTTCCCAATTTTTGTGTGCTTCAACCGTCATAGAGATATGAGAAAGAATTAGATCGCCCCCCACCCCTTCTCCCGCACAATTTTGAGGAGCGCGCTTCGCAAATCGCGACTGTAGTGCGCCAGCGTTGCAGGACCCGCATAGCCCGCTCCAGGATCAGCATCATTGGCGATGATCCCCGCGGCTTTCTGGTACGCGATCAGCGCCTGTTCGGTCCGGTCGCCGAAGGTTCCTGTGACGCCGTCTTTGGCGAGAAACTTTTTTGTGACCAGGAAATTTTGCAACGCGCGGACGTCATTTCCATGATCACCTTTGCCGAGAAATTTGCGCAGATCATCGCCACGTTTGGTGACCAGCTGGTCGATTTTCCGCATTGCCAAAAGACGCCCGGCAAGCCTCCCCGCATGCTTACGTCGCCAGAGCAGGACGATGCGCGTCCTCGTCTGCGGCCCAATGCGCCCGGCCCCGGGTGCGGAATCGGAGGCGACAATCCCCTGCTCTTTCTGAAATGCGAGCACGGCCGCCTTGAAGCCCGCGTCGTAGATGCCGTTCGTCCGTCCATGATAAAACCCGAGGAATCGCAGCGTCCGCTGGGCACCAGCAATGCGTGTGGCGGAACTGCCGGCGCTGATGACGTCAGTGATCGGGTCCTCGGCTTCGCGTCGCAGATACGCTCCTTCCAACACAGACGCAGTGCGTTCGGTCAGAGAATCATCGGGTTCCGTGAGCGCCATGTCTTTGATGAACGAGTTCAGACTCGCGCGCGTCGCCGGTCCAAAGAATCCGCTCTTCACATCGTGGAAGTAGCCGAGCGCTTCCAGCCGCTCCTGGAGGAACTGGACGGATGTGGTGCGGTCACCGACGGCGGGATGCATGTCGAGAAGTGTGGTTCCATCAGAGAGATACGGTCGCAGTTTTTCGGGTGGAGAGGGCAGGGACGTCAAAACCAAAGATTCGGCCGGCTGCTGCGCAGACTTGGGATAGACCGTGGCATGGACGCGCTGCACACCGAACGCGAGTGCGCGGGCAAGCCCCTCTTCACCAGACCCGACCCAGAGATCGATGCGGTGAGAGTCTTTCCATTCCTGGATTGCGCCGCCGCGATCATGGACGGTGACCGTGCCGATACCGGGCAGAGTGATTCGCGTGCCGAACGGATACGTCGGCGGAGCCGCGGCCATCCCTGCATAGACGGCGGTCCCATCCGCGGAGTGATGTCCTTCTCCGTTCAATTCGACGTCGGCCACAAAACTCCCCCGGACATAGCAGCACTGATCGGGCAGTGGCGAGTAGTACGCGGTGATCGTGATGTCCTGCGCGAACGGCTCTCCTTTCTGGAAGAGCGCCTGCGTTGCACCCACAGACGGCCCCGACCCCTGCGTGAACGCATTGAATGGGAAGAGCGCGACGATCACGAAAGCCGTCAGGAGAATGTTTGTTTTTGTACTCATGAAATCCCTCCATTCTAGCAGAAAAATCGTCTATTGAACATACACCATATCCTCGACCCGCATGCCAAACTTGCCCGGGAAGTAGACCCCCGGCTCGATCGTGATGACTTCGTTGCGCAGCAATTTATCCTCATGAGCCTTCTGACTGAGCGAGACGCCTTCGTGAATTTCGAGTCCTACTCCGTGACCGAGCGAGTGGGTGAAGTATTCCTCGATGCCGGCTTTTTTGAGGATGCTCCGCGCAATACGATCAAGCTCGCGCGTGGAAGCGCCAACCTTCACCGCCCGCATCGCATTCCGCTGGGAAACCTGGAGCGCGTGATAGACTTCCGCTTCGGTCTTCGTCGGCGTGACGGTGAAGTACACCTCGCTCATATCGGCGCAGTAGCCGCGATATTTGACGCCGACATCGATTTGCACGAGGTGCCCTTTCTGGAGCATCCGGTTCGTCGGATGATGATGCGGACACGCGGTGTGCGTGCCGAAGCCGACGATGGGATCGAATGAGAGGCCATCGGCCCCGAGTTCCAGCGCCCACTGGAGAAGTTGCCGCGCAAGTTGCTGTTCGGTGATGTGTTTGCGGAGAACCGAAGGAACGCGCCGCAGAAGTTCCTTCGTCATCCGATGAGCGCGGCGAAGATTGCGAAGCTCATCGTCTTCTTTCTGCCTGCGGAAGGACTGCAGGATGCCGGTGGTCGGGAGGAACTTCGTCTTCGGAAATTTCTTCGCCCATGAACCATGCCGCAGAACCGTGACATCTTCCGCTTCAAATCCGCAGCGTCGCACGTCGTTCATAATCGTAGGGAGTTCGGAAAAATCTTTGACGGTGATACTCTCGTCGATCTTCTCCGCCATGTCCCGGTAGCGGGAATCGACAAAGAGCAGCATCCTCCGCGGAAGAATCACCATCACGCCCGCACTGACCGAGAGTCCGGTCAGGTAGCGGATATTGATGAGGTTGGTGATGAGGAAAGTGGGGGCGTTCGCTTGCTTGAGAATCTGGGAGGGAGATGATGGACGCATACTGCAAGCCTAATGGAAGAAGCCGACGAGAGCCAAGGAGAGCCGACGAAGCCAAAGAAAGGAAACCGACGATGCGAAGGAAGGGCAACGATATCCCCGGCATCCTCGGCTTCGGAGCCTGTCCTGAGCGAAGCCGAAGGGGCTTTCCTCGACTTCCTCAAAAGAGCCTTTTCTGCTATAATTTAACCAAATACTCACTCCCTCTCCGCCCATGAACTCACTCTTGATCTCGAGTTATTTCCTCCTCTCCCGCGCGCACGCGCAAGTCTTCAACGGGCCCGGTCTCGAGGGCGGCGTGGCGCAGGCAGGAATGATCAATGGACCGGTACAGGCACCGCTGCGCGATGTCTTGCTGTCCTTCCTCTACAAAGCACTCAACTTCCTCGCGTTCGCGGGCGTGGTGATGATCATCATCGCCGGATTCACCTTCGTCCTCAGCGGCGGAAGTGAGACCGCGAAAGACCGGGCGAAGAAGATCATTCTCTACGTCATCATCGGACTCATCGTCGTCCTGTTCGCACGCGCGGGTGTCGGATTCTTCCTGAATGGACTTTCCTGATAAGCACCATGCACCTTCGACGTTTCGTGCACCACGGGCTTCTGCTGCTGCTCATGCTGAGCGTAATGCTGCCGTCGGCGGCAGTGGCGCAGGACACATCGATCGCCAACGGGCAACGCACGGTCGCCGCGGGGGACGTGTTTGAGATTCTGGGAATCAGCGCCGATGCCGACGCGCGCTTCGACTGGGTGCTCACGACGGACGGCTCATTTGTGGAAGCGGGACGCGAGAAACTGTTTCGGACACGGATGACGCAGGAAGGCACCTACACACTCGACGGGCAATTCACCTCCGTCGCGGGAACCCGCCGGCTGCACCTGACGATCGATGTCACCGCTCCCCGCGAGGAACTTCCGCCCGAGGAAGACACTGCATCGGACACACCGGGGCTCCAGATCGTCGAGCTCGATGCGCCCTCCGAAAACTCGGCGGTGCGGTTGAATCCCGAGAGTCCTGTGCTCACGCTCACGCCATCTCCGGTGTTCAGCGGCCCCATCACCGGCGACCTCGATACGAGAGAAGATGCGGACGGCGACGGCGATCCCGGCAACGACAACGATCTGGGCGACACACTCTTCTCCACCGAACACAATCCACTGCAGCTGTGGTTCGCGGATGAGAATGCAACAGCGGCAATCGCCCTCAGCACCGAAGCGGATGACGGTACGACACTCGGACAGGACTTCGTAGTGACGGCCGGCAGTGGTCCGCTCCCCGTGGGAAATATTGATGTTGGGGAAGAAAAGAAGGGAACGGTCTCGTTCTCGTTCCCGCTCCCCACCGGCATCGATCCGGCGACCATCGTGGAACAATGGTTCTTCGGGGACGGAGGGCAAAGTCTAAAAGACAATCCGACGCATCACTATCTCCGCAACGACCTCTATGACGTGAATGTCATTGTCCGCGAACTCTCGACGGGGCATGTACTCGCCGAGGGGGAAGGCACGGTGGACATCACCGACGCGCCAAAGATCGTCGTCAGCGTCTCCTCATCTGCATCGTCGGGATCATCGGCTTCATCCGCATCGTCCTCCCCAACGTCCCCATCATCTGCAGGAGGAGGATCTGTGATCTGGACGCTCGTAAAGATCCTCGGTGTGCTTCTCGCCGCAGCCGCTCTGGGAGCAGGAGGCGTGTGGGCTTTCCGAAAGTTTCCGCTCCGCGGCGGCGGTCTCCAGAAAGCTCTGGAGTCGGCTGAATCCAAACTGCTCAAGCCCGTGGGAGGACCGGCCGCAAGTTCGACAGATGAACCTGTTGCCCTGCAGCTCAAACGACCGGCCGCAGAATCCACGCCTGCCCCTTCTCCGCCTTCTCTGGAGACGGAGATTGCGGCGGCAAAGAAAAGTGAGCCGCCCGCTCCTCCGGCATTGCCACCGACGGAAGCGGCACCATCCTGGCTCCAGAAAGGTTTGGCTAAAGCATCAGTTCCATCATCTCCCGCCGTTCCCATGACCGGCATTCCGGCGACAGCCGCGCCTCCGCCAGTGCCGGGAGATCCATTCGCGACGCAGACTCTCCCGACCACCACCGCTCCGAGTGCTCCCACACCGTCCTTCGACTCGACCCAGGAAGACCACACATTGAGCGAAGATGATCTGCTGCCGCCGTGGCTGAAGGAAGACCAGCAGGCTGCATCGCAGACTGCTCCTTCCGCCACAACGACACCAATCGCCCCCGTCCCCGACTTGCCCACCGAAGCTCCCGCAGTAGCGAAGGTGGGGCCCGAGCCCGTCCCCGCATCCGCCCCTCCTTCCTGGCTGACCGCCGCGGAGCCTGCAGCTCAACCCGCACCGACCGTTCCTGCGATACAGGAACAGACACCCGTCGTTCCACCTGTTCAACCGAAACCTGAGCCGCCCGCTCCTGTACCCACTCCTCCGGTCATTCCTGTAGAGAAGCCCGTGACTCCTCCTCTGGCTCCAGTCGAGCCAAGATCCACTGCACCGTCAGAGCCGCCCAGCAACGCCCGCGTCCCCGACCTGCCCGCCGTAGTTCCCGCAGGAACGGAGGTGGGGCCCGGTCCCGGTCCCGAGCCCGCATCATCCCCTGCTCCGACATTAAGCGCGGAAGATCAGGATCGCCTCGAACGCGAGCGGGAACGAAAACGCAGGAAGCGACAACGCTATCGCGAAAATTTGAAGAAGCGAAAAGTGACTGGGGGTCCCGAGACTGATCCTGACTCTGGTTCAGAATCGGAGTCTGAAGAGATCGTCTCCCCGGCACCCGTTGCTGCTCCAGCGAAGATCGAGACAAAAGCGATTGTGAAAGTCTCTCCTCCTCCGATGCCCGCCAAGATTGAACCAAAGCCAGTCGCAGTGACAAAGATGTCGCCTTGCGGCGCGGCTTCTTCCATCGTCGTGACCTGGTAACCTTCCATCGCCGCTTGCAGCGCGCAGATCGGATCGATCTCGGTAACAAGAACGCGGGCGCCGGCAGCT
>CAYGNM010000017.1:9042-10701 GCA_964351275.1 uncultured Candidatus Peribacteria bacterium
CAGTGACAAAGACGCCGACTCAACCGCCGAAGCCCACACCAACGCAGACACCCCCGCGTCCAGTCCAAAAACCCGTGCAGAAAAATCCTGTTGTTCCCGCACCAAAACCCGTCATCAAAAACAATCCGCCAGCAAAGCCTGCTCCTGCGGTAACTCCTCCGAAGCCGATCCCGAAAGACATTCCGAAAGCGGAGACGACTGGAACCAAGCCTCAGGCTAAAAATGATGACAAGGTCACGTTTGTGATTAAGGCGGAGGGGGTGACGCCGCCAAAGAATGGTGAGAAGAAAAATTGAATTGTTTTCTTGGGCGAGCGACCCGGCTTCGCCGAGGCCTTTCACATGAAAAACCCCAATCTCGCGGGGCTCCTCCTAAGAGGAGCGAAGACGGATGGGGCGAGCGACGGGACTCGAACCCGCGACCCTCTGGACCACAACCAGATGCTCTAACCAAACTGAGCTACGCTCGCCACGGGCGCGGAGATTGTACATGCTCCCTCCCCTTTTGGAACAAGACACAAATCAGGAGCCTTCCCAAAGATACCTTCATCTGATAGGCTTTGCATCCAGTTGTATCACCGTATTGATACACTCTTTTTTATGGCTGAGCCCCTCTTCCGCACTCCGAAAGGCACGCACGACGTCCTCCCCGAGGACCACCAGTACCACACGTACATCAAGAAGGTGGTGCGTCACCGCTGCCGCCAGGCCGGCTACACGCGCATCGAACCGCCGCTGTTTGAACACAAGGGAGTTTTCCAACGCGGTATCGGCGAGCACACGGATATTGTGGAGAAGGAACTCTTCACCGTCATCGGGAAGCGCGATGGCGAGGGCGAGGCTCGCGAGTTCGCACTCCGACCCGAATTCACCGCCGGCATCTGCCGCTCGTACATCGAACACGGGATGCAGCAGCTGCCCCAGCCGGTGGAGCTCTACTCGATCGGCCCGTGCTTCCGCTACGACCGTCCGCAGAAAGGCCGCTACCGGCAGTTCCATCAGATCGATCTGGAAGTGATCGGCCTCCGCGATGCGAGCATCGACGCGCAGCTGATCCACGTGATCACCAAGATTCTCTCGGACCTGCGGATCCTCGACCGTCTGACGCTCCAAATGAACAACATCGGCACGACGGAAAACCGGAAGGCCTACGTCGAAGCGCTCAAGGACTACTTCATCGGCAAGGAGCGGCAGTTGCCCGAGGAAGATCAACGTCGTCTCCAGACAAACCCCTTGAGACTTCTGGATAGTAAAGAGGAGGACACGCGGATATTGATCAAGAACGCACCCAAACTGGAGCAATTTCTCGATGACGAGAGCAAGGAGTATCACGAGACGCTGCTCGAATATCTGGAGGAACTCGGCGTGAAGTCCGTGCCGAATCCGGGCCTCGTCCGTGGGCTCGACTACTACTGTCAGACCGTCTTCGAGTTCTGGGACAGCTCCACCGGCGCGCAGAACGCCGTGGGCGGAGGTGGCCGGTATGACGGCTTGATTGAACTTCTCGGTGGCAAACCGACTCCGGGCGTCGGCTTCGCAGGCGGCATGGAGCGCATGATCTGGCACATGAAGGAGGCCGGCGTTTCGGCACCAAACAAAGACCAAGTGGACGTCTTCGTCGCGCAGCTCGGCCCCGAAGCGAAGAAGCAATGTCTCTCCC
>CAYGNM010000018.1:0-1608 GCA_964351275.1 uncultured Candidatus Peribacteria bacterium
GCATGTTGGCGCTGGCAGGGATGACGATCGGCACCCTCATCGGCAAGCGAAATACTCTCTGACAAGACCCTTCCTCTTTCCTCTTCCATACAATGATCACCCTGCGCCGTTCGTTGCTCCCGGCCCTAACCCTAACCCTAACCCTAACCCTAACCCTAACCCCCCCAGCTCTTGCCGCGCCCTCGCCCTACGGCGACCGCGATTTGGATGCACCGATCGATCTCTCGCAAGCCTACGTTCTGCCGGGTGTGTATGCACTCAATATGCAGGCGGAGCGTCGCGGCGACCGGCTGGAGGGAGACTTTACCCTGCTCAACAGTGAAGAGCAGATCATCGGTGGATTGCAGTACCACATGGAAGTGTGGAGCCCGGATAGCGGAACACTCTTTGACCGTGTTGCCGTCCGCGAGCCTGTGACGCTCAACGCAAAACAGGAAAAGAAGATCTCATTTTCGTACCCCCTTCGACCACTTCCAGCGGGCGTGTATCGCTTTCGCATTCAGGTTGTGACGTCGAATGGACGATCGCTCGGCTGGGATGACGTCGGATTTTCCGCGGACACTGCATCCACATTCGTTCTGCTCTCGTCTGCAGTGCTGCACCTGCCGGAGTACGCCCTCTCGATCGATGAACCGCTGACGGGGCCGAACGTCACCTCGGGTGCAACTTTCAGCGTCCAGGCGACAATGAAGAACACAAACGCTCTGCCCGTCACGGTGCTGCCAGTGTTGAACGTCCACGTGTTTGATAGCGCCACAGGTGAGCCCGTCATCGTGAGATTCCCAGCAATCACCCTGGCAGCCAATGAGGGGAAAGAACTGACGTTGCCCTTGGTTGCGTCAGCAAAACCGGAAGTCTATTCCGCACTTCTGCGTCTCACCGATGCGGATGGGAAGACGATCTCGTCCATAGCCGAGTACCGATGGATTGTGCGCGGCCGAGACGCAGGCATGCTCCCCTTGCGGGTGCTGGAGTGGCGCACGCAGAAAGGAGAAGAGATCGCCGTGGAGATGGCGGTGGTGGGCGCGGCCGATGCGGAAACTCGCGAAGACGGCACGGTGACTGTGGAGGTGATGGACAGTCGCGGTGTTGCGGTGGACGGCGTGACGACGACAGTGAGCCTGAACGACTCTATCACCACCGGTGTGATGCGCCTCACTCTGCCGCGATCATTGGGGACTTCCCCCACCATTCGCACGACGATCACGGCAACCGATGGCACGGTCCTCGACCAGCAGATCACCGGCATGGACGGAGGGGCAGCGACACCGTTCTCCTGGTCCGACCTCGCGTCCCGCTTTGCGATCCCCTTTTTGTTTTTGGCCCTCTTTCTCCTACTGCTCTTCGTCCAAATCATCGGCCTTTCGCTGCGTCGGCGGCACCGACGGTCTCGATCAACGTCTAGAGCGTCAAATCGATGGAAATACTCCTGAAGAGGCAGAAGAGCGGAAACCGCACGATAAAACAACTTCATGGCTTGAAATAGCCACTTATAGAGTATTTTGGATTGTATGCTTTATTTTCCTATTTATTATAAAAATCTATTGTAGTTTATAAGTCAAGATTATAGTGTAATACCTTTTTTATACATCCTTCTCTGTATGGGCC
>CAYGNM010000018.1:1618-10554 GCA_964351275.1 uncultured Candidatus Peribacteria bacterium
GTATGGGCCTCCGTCTCTTCTCTGCTTTCACGCTCGTCTTGCGGAGCCTACTTCTCACAGTTCTCATCGCCGGACCGAGTTTGGCAGCGGCGGCGGGAAGTGGCATCGAAGTGCATACGGCAGGCGCCTCCTGGAATGTCCCGAGCACCCATGGCCTCCCGATCATCACGATCTTTGTGAACGAGCCCATCCATAATGCCCCAGCGGGTACGTATCCCAAGAGTGCCGTCCCGCTCAGCTACCGCGTCACCTACGGCGTGTGCGCAAACAATACCTTTATTGCACGCGTCATCGGACGCGTCGCCCTAAACGGCGGCAAACTCACGACGCTCGACAGTGCAGGGACCAATTGGCAAACAGTCCACGACAAAAAGTACTCGGCCACCTACGGGCAGTGCGACGTCCCCAGCCATTTCTGCTTCGCGCACGGCGACTATAACGGAAGTGTGGACCTGTCGGCCGTTCCCGCATCGGTATGCAGCACGACCCTGCAGATGGTCGGCAAGCTCGGCATGAGCGGACCGGGCGACGGTTTCTGGACCCCTTCACCCAACGAAGCGATCGGCATTGGTGCTCCCGGCTTCGTGCCCACCTACTCCACCGCAGTGAACATGTGGCTCAACTTCGCGTGTACTCAGACACCCCAATGCAGCGACGGCATCGATAATGATGGTGATGGAGCCGTCGATATGAACGACTTCAGCTGTGCGAATCCTTCCGACAATGACGAGACGAATCCGAAGTCTGCCTGTCAGGATGGCGTGGATAATGATGGCGACGGCAAGATCGACATGATCGACCCCGGTTGTTCCAGTCAGCAGGACAATGATGAGTTCAATGCACCAGTCAGCACCGTCGACGTCTCGATCGTCAAATCCGGTCCTCCAGCGATCAATCGCGGCGATACCGTCCGGTATTCCGTAACGGTGAAGAACGAGGGAACGGCGGTGGCGAATAACGTGACGATCACGGATCCAGTTCCAGCCAATACCACCTTCAATCAGAGTCAGAGTGACTCGCCATGCGCGTTGCAGGGAGGAAATGTCGTCTGTCCGGGAATCACGCTTGCTGTAGGGCAGTCTCGGCAATTCATGATCGGGTTCACGGTTTCCTCCAGTCTCGCCTGTGAAGGAGTGAAATTGCAGAACACGGCAACGGTGAGCGCACCGGGTGACAGCGTCAGCATGAATAATCAGAGTTCCGCAGGAGATGTAGCAGTCACCTGTGCGGGAGGCCCACCGGCTCCGACGACGGGTTGTATTCAAGTTCGCAATGAGACGTTTGCACCGGATGGCAGTGCCATCACGCCGATCGCCCAGTTTAAGTTTTACCTGGAGGACGGAAGAGTGACGTACAACGACAGCAATGGTGTTGCCCTGATTGAGAATGTCTCCGTCGGAACGCACACGGTGACGGAGGAACTCCCCCCGAGCTGGACTCTGTGGGCAACGACGCCGGTAGGAGGAGTCCTAGTTGTACCTGAGGGTCCGACCTGCGTAACGGTGCTGTTCAAGAACAAGCAGGTTCTTCCCCCGTTCACCTCCATCGCGAGAGATGAAAAGGAAGCGGGAATGTCCATCCAGCCGTTCAACGCTCCGTACGCTCCTGCGGTCATCTCCACAGCGCCTGCGTCAACCACAACCACGGCATCGACACCTGCGTCCTTTGCGCCGACGGGAGACTTCATCCCCTTCGTACCCGCTCTGCCTGGACGCAACCTAAACTTCTGGCAGTCGTTCTACGGAAGAAAGTAATCCGTCGAATCCCCCCCTTTCCTCGTATGACCCGCTTTCTCTCCAACGCCTCTGCACTCCTCCTCCGGAGCCTACTGCTCACGATCCTGATCGCGGGGCCCATCCTGGCTGCGGCTGCGGGAACTGGGAATGGGATTGAAGTGCACACTCCAAGTATTTGGGGCCACGGGAGACCCGCGTTTGAAGTGTTCATCAATAAGCCTATTCACAACGCTCCGGCGGGAACCTACCAGAAGAATGCAGTTCCACTGGAGTACCGGGCAGAGTGGGGAGTCTGTGGAAACATTTCCCCCGGTGCGGTCTTTGTCATGGGGCGTTTCGCTGAAAATGGAGGAAAGCTCAGCACACTCAACAATGTCGGCACCATCTGGAAAGTCGTGCACACGAGAAAGCTCGGAGCCGCGAGTGTCCCCTGCAGCGGCGCGCATTCCGCCTGCAATGCCATTAGCGCCACAGTGACTGATACTCTCGATCTCTCCAGTTTGTCCGCGGACGCCTGCAACACCACGCTGCAAATCGTGGGCTGGAAATGGGCATTGCCGCATTCGCCAAACCAAAACCTTAATGACTTGATTTCTCTCAGCAATCCATTGTTCTATAGCCCCTATGCTTCTCGCGGTATACCTAAAGGCACATCATATGCCCATGCAGTTAATCTTTGGCTCAACTTCGCGTGCCCGGCAGCACCCCCTCCTTCGTCATCTTCTTCCTCATCCACTTCGTCATCATCAGTATCCACATCATCATCTTCCTCATCGTCATCATCTGTCTCCACTTCATCGTCTTCTTCCTCTGCACCAGTGCCCGGCTGCATCGACATCGTCAAAGAGACGTTCGCTCCCAACAACACCGCCATCACGCCAGTCGCGCAGTTTACGTTCCATCTGGAGGATGGCAGGACTGTGAAGAATGACAGCAACGGGCATGCACGCATCGACAATGTCTCCGTCGGGCAGCACACGGTATCGGAGGATGTTCCTTCCGGATGGACACAGCTCTCGACAACGCCCGTGGGAGGAGTCCTGAATGTGCCCGCAGGGCCCTCATGTGTGACCGTCGTGTTCAAGAACAAGCAGGTGCTGGCACAACCGGCCATTGATGTCTCGATTGCGAAGTCCGGTCCTCCGGCGATTCATCGCGGCGATACTGTCCGATACACTGTGACAGTAAAGAATGAGGGCACGGCGGTCGTGAATAACGTGTCGATCACCGATCCGGTTCCCGCGAACACGACGTTCAATCAGAGTCTGAGTGACTCTCCGTGCGCGCTGCAGGGAGGAAATGTCGTCTGTTCGGGCATCACGCTCGCACCGGGACAATCACAGCAATTCATGATCGCCTTTACGGTCTCCTCCAGTCTCGCATGTGAAGGAGTGAGCATTTTGAACACGGCCACAGTTAGTGCACCTGGTGACTCTGTCAGTGCGAACAACCAGAGTTCTGCCGGAGAAGTGGCAGTGACGTGTCCGGGAGGACCGATCGCACCGACATTCGGTTGCATCGATATCCGCAAGGAAACGTTTGACCCGAGCGGTGCTCCCATCCTGCCGATTGCGCAGTTCAAGTTTCATCTCGAAGACGGTCGGGTGACGTACAACAAGAGCGACGGTATTGCGCGATTTGAGAACGTCTCTGTGGGATCGCATACGGTATCAGAAGAGATGCATTCCAGCTGGACACTGCTTTCCACCACACCGGTCGGAGGAGTCATCGAAGTGCCAGAAGGTCCGACATGCGTGACAGTCCTCTTCAAGAATAAACAGATCCTGCCGCCGTTCACGGCAATCGCAAGAGATCAGAGAGATGCAGGAATGTCGATACAGCCGTTCAGTGCTCCATTTGCGCCGACTGCCGCTACCACTACGACTGCTTCGACTTCCACGACGACATCGGCATCGCCGTCAGCATCCGTTGCTCCCGTTAGCGGAGAAACTCTTCCCATCCTCCCCGTTCTGCCCGGACGAAACCTGAACTTCTGGCAGTCGTTCTATGGAAGAAAGTAGTCATTTCTGTGCATGAAGACACGAAAGGAGCCCGAATGGGCTCTTTTTGTTTTCAACAAAAACATTTTTCCCTCTAAATTATGGTGAAGCCATAGATTGACAATAAAACTTATCACCACTATAAGAACTCCTTTTTGGAAATTTTCCAAAAACGACGCTTTTTTTCTTTCACCTCTCACTATGAAGCGCACGCTCTCCGTCCTGTCGTCCGCAGTCATTGCGTCGATTCTTCTGCAGCCCCTCACGGGCATTGTGCCGGTGTACGCGGCGACGGGGATCAACGTGGCCGTGGCGACCCAATGCTCGGACGGCATCGATAACGACGGTGACGGTGCATTGGACTTCCCAGCGGACGTCAGTTGCTCCTCCGCAACCGACAATGACGAAACGAATCCAAAAGCGGCGTGCCAGGACGGAGTCGATAACGATGGAGACGGGCTTGTGGATTTCCCGCAGGATCCGGGGTGCGGCAGCAGGCAGGATACCGACGAATCGAACCCTATTTGCTCCCAAAATTTAGTAAGCAATGGCAGCTTTGAGAGCCCGGGGATAGAGAACCCTTACACTGGGAATCAGTGGCAGATCTATGGCGGAGCGGTGTATCCGGGAGTCTGGGGGCCCAGGGCTCCCATTCCAAACTGGAACCCCAAACCGTACCAAGTGGAACTGCATCGCAATTTGTTTGGCCATGCCCACACGGGAAGCCAGTACGCCGAAATCGATAACCCCGGAAGCCAGTTATCGCAAAATGTGTCCACCATCCCCGGGGACAGGTACAGAATCTCCTTCGTCTACGCCCCGCGCCCCGGCGTGGGAGCACAGAAAATGAACGTGTACTGGAATAACGTGATCATCGGTTATGCGGCCGGTTCGGGTGGCAGTGGCCTTCCGTGGAGGGCGTACTCCTTCGTTGTCACCGCTGTGGGGAACGACCTGTTGGGCTTTGCCGCGGAATACCCAGGCGGTGCAGGCAACCAGATGGATACCGTTTCTCTACAAAAGTTGGGGTCATGCGCCGCTACGACCCAATGCTCGGACGGCATCGATAACGACGGCGACGGGGCATCGGACTTTCCAGCGGACTTCAGCTGCGCCTCCGCGGATGACAATGACGAGACGAACATCATGGCGCAATGTCAGGATGGGGTGGATAACGACGGAGACGGGCTCATAGACTTCGGACAGGATCCGGGATGTGGGACAAGACAGGACAACGACGAGTTCAATGCGCCGATTCCCCAGTGCTCCGACGGTGTGGACAATGCAGACCCCGAAGACACGCTGGCCGACTTCAACGACATCGGTTGCTACACCAACGGCGTGTACAACCCGCTGGACAATGACGAAACGAACGTTCCGGCCGTCACGCAGTGCAATGACGGGATCGACAATGACGGCGACGGCGCCATCGACATGAATGACTTCAGCTGCAGCTCGACGTCGGACACGGATGAGACAAATCCGAAAGCTGCGTGCCAGGATGGCATTGATAATGACGGTGATGGGAAGATCGACGCCGTTGATCCCGGTTGCACCGGCAATCAGGACAACAGCGAGGTCGATACTGTGGTGAGTGGCACCGACGTTTCCGTGACGAAGTCCGGTCCTCCGGCGATCCACCGTGGTGATACTGTCCGCTATGCCGTGGTGATCAAGAACGAAGGGACGTCCGTCGCGAACAACGTGACGATTAACGATCAGGTTCCCGCCAACACGACGTTCAATCAGGCCCTCACGGACTCGCCGTGCGCTCTTCAAGGATCAACCGTCGTTTGCCCGGGGATCACGCTCGTGGTCGGACAGTCACGGCAGTTTATGATCGCCTTCGATGTCTCCGGAAGTGTTGCCTGCACCGGAGTGACCATTCAGAACACGGCGACGATCACCGCGCCCGGCGATTCCAACAGCGGCAACAACCAAAGTTCGGCGGCAGGAATGTCGGTGACGTGCCCGGGTGGGCCAGCGCCGACACCGCAATGCAGCGACGGCATCGATAATGACGGCGATGGCGCAACGGACTTCCCCGCCGACTTCAGCTGCACGTCGGTCTCTGATACCGATGAGACGAATGCGAAAGCGTCATGTCAGGATGGCATCGATAATGATAGTGATGGTCTGACCGACTTCCCGCAGGATCCGGGTTGCGCGAACACGCAGGACAACAGCGAGGTGAATGCTGCGGCTGCGCAGTGCGCGGATGGGATTGATAATGACGGGGATGGCGCGATCGACTTGAATGACTTCAGCTGCAGCGGTACCTCTGATACTGACGAAACGAATCCCAAGTCGCAGTGCCAGGACGGCATCGACAATGACGGTGATGGCAAGATTGACGCGGTTGATCCCGGCTGTGCAGGAAATCAAGACAACAGCGAAGTCGATGCGCCCGTCAGCGGACTCGATGTTTCCATCACCAAATCTGGTCCTCCGGCAATCCATCGCGGAGACGTCGTCCGGTATGCCGTGGTCATCAAGAACGAAGGATCCGTGGTCGCCAACAGTGTGACGATCACAGATCCGGTTCCCGCCAACACCACATTCAACGCAGGATTGACGGACTCGCCATGCGCGCTGCAGGGATCGACTGTGGTCTGCCCGGGAATCACTCTCGTCCCAGGACAATCGCGGCAATTTATGATCGCCTTCACCGTCAACTCCGGTCTCGCGTGCACAGGCGTGACCATCCAGAACACGGCGACGGTCAGCGTCTCCGGTGACAGCAACAGCGCCAACAACCAGAGCTCGGCTGCCGGAATGTCTGTGACGTGCCCGGGAGGACCGACGCCATCACCGCAGTGCAGCGATGGCATAGATAACGATAACGATGGCGCGATGGACTTCCCGAATGATTTCAGCTGCAGTTCCGCGTCAGATAACGATGAGACCCTGCCGAAATCCCAGTGCCAGGACGGCATCGACAATGACGGTGATGGGAGAGTCGACATCAACGATCCCGGCTGCCACACCGATGGGATCGTCTCGATGGGAATCGCGAGCGTCGCGACGTACAACGCGCAGGACAACAGCGAACTGGATGCCTCCCCCGTCGGTGCCGACGTGTCCATCATCAAGACGGGTCCGGCCAGCGTGATGCGGCCTGGGACGATCAGCTACACCGTGACCGTGACCAATGCGGGACCGGGTGTCGCCACAAACGTCGTCATCGGAGATGTGATCCCTGCAGGTCTGGTATTCAATTCCGGAGCGAGCTCCAGCAGCTGTGTCCCCAACGGCAGCAATACCTCAATCCTCTGCAATAACTTCAATCTGAACCCCGGCGAGAGCAGAACGTTCACCATCGCCTTCAGCGCACCGGCCGTACAGAACTGTTCTCCCACCACGGTCAGCAACACCGCGACGGTGAGCACATCGTCCACCGATCCGGTCTCGAGCAATAACACCAGCCAGACGGTCACAACAACGATCCTCTGCCCCGTCGTCACTCCTGCGATCGACGTCTCGGTCGTGAAGACTGGTCCTCCGGCGATTCATCGGGGAGACACTGTCCGCTACGCCGTCATCGTGAAGAATGAAGGGACGGCGGTTGCCAATAACGTGACGATCACGGATCCGGTTCCGGCAAACACGACGTTCAACCAGGGTCTCAGTGATGCGCCGTGCACACTGCAGGGAGGCAATGTCGTCTGCTCGGGAATCACGCTCGTCCCGGGACAGTCGTTGCAGTTTATGATCGCGTTCAACGTATCGGGAACCCTCGCGTGCCAGGGAGTGATGATCCTCAATACCGCAACCGTGAGCACGCCGGCTGATGGCAACAGCGCCAATAATCAGAGTTCCGCGCAGCCAACAGCAGTGACCTGTCCGGGTGGACCGCCCGCTCCCACCACCGGCTGCATCGACATCGTCAAAGAGACATTCGCTCCGAACGGCTCTCCTCTGCTGCCGATCGCCCAGTTCAAGTTTCATCTCGAAGATGGACGAGTGACCTACAACACCAGTGACGGTATTGCACGGTTCAACAACGTCACGGTCGGTTCGCACACGATCACGGAGGACATTCCTCCCACCTGGGTGCTGCTCTCGACGACACCGGTCGGCGGCGTCCTGAACGTTCCCGAAGGTCCGACGTGCGTGACGGTGCTGTTCAAGAACAAGCAGGTCCTGCCGGCATTCACGAGCATCACGCGAAACCAGAACGAGGCGGCAATGTCGATCCAGCCTGCAGCGACGCCGTTATCTCCGGCATCCGTTCCCGCATCGACAACGTCCTCGAGCTCCTCGTCTTCCGTGGCTCCACAAACAGGAGTTTCTGCCCCCCTTGCGCCGGCGATCCCCGGACGAAATCTGAACTTCTGGCAGTCGTTCTACCGGAGAAAGTAGTCACTTTATCGAAAAAGCGGCTAAAAGGGGCCTGAAAGGGCTCCTTTTAGCGATTTGGCGTTTATTTTCCCTTTGCAGCAAGAATAGATCGTGGTATAACTTCCCCCTTTTGTCCACTCCGATTCCTATGCGCACATTTCTGCTCCGCAGGGCCCTGAGCGCCCTCCTCACGTTTACGCTCGCTGCCCCACTCGGGGGAGCCTTGTTCACAGAAAACGTCCGCGCGTTCGACTACACGCAGTGCAGCAACGGTATCGATGACGACCGCGACGGACTGACCGATTACCCGCGCGACCGCGAGTGCGATTCGCTCGACGACGAGACCGAAGCGCCGAACGAAGGCGTCTTTGTCACAGTATCCGACGGTCGCGAGACGGTGAACGCCGGCGACGCCCTGACCTACATCATCACGCTCAAGCAGCAGCGCGATCCCGTAAAGCTCGTCGATGTGGCTCTCCACGTCCCCTCGCAGAACTCCGTCGTCTCCATCAGTGACGACGGCACACTCGGCAGTGACGGCATTCGTTGGAAGAAAGTCGCCGTCTTCAACGGCAACACCCGCACGCTGAGCGTTCACGTGGTCGTGAGCCCGAATGCGCCCAAAGATCAGCTGCTCATTTCGCGTGTGCAGGCCGATGGCAGCGAGGCGACAGATACCACCACCGTCAACGGCCGCCCGATCCCCTATCCACAGAATCAGCTGGAAGTGAGCGTGACCGATCATCGCGACACGGCCGGCCCCGGCGACATCCTCGAGTACGACATCGTCGTCCGGAATCCCGAGCCAAACGGCGTGGTGGTTCCCGTACGCGTAAAAATCCCTGTCGCCCTGCAGCTA
>CAYGNM010000019.1:0-10447 GCA_964351275.1 uncultured Candidatus Peribacteria bacterium
GAACTGACTACGCCTGCCTCTTCAGGGCAGCGCTCTACCGGTGAGCTACAGGGCCGCTGACTTTGATAGTATCAAAAGGGCGATGAGCTTCCAAACGTGTTGTTTCAATGAATTTTCTTGATTTTCCCCGCTTGTTCATATAGAATTCCTATAGCTTTCCACTATATTCTATGCAAACTTCTATTGCGATTGATAAGGCGACAAGAGACCGAGCAGCCAAGCGCGCAAGTGCAGACAACATGCCTCTTGCAGTCGTTGTACGCATTTTTCTGATCGATTACGCCGATGGCAGGCTCAACATCGGTTCCCGCCCAGCCACGACAGTGATTGCCGAGCCTATTCCTGTTGATGCACCGACACAGAAGAAAATGGATGCTGTAGTGCAGCAATGGCGTGCTAGGATGGACAAATGAAGGTAGTGATCGCCGACAGCATTCGGAAAAAAGAATTCCGACAGGGAAAAATTCCTCAGAATGATTTGGAAAGTATTCTTCGTGGATATTCCGAAGGAATATATGTTCAGATCAAGGGGGAGTCTCTCCCCAAAGGATCACGACTGGTGAAGCTCTATGTGACTACAATCCAGGGAGCCCGTCGGATTGTTTTTCTTGTCGACGTCGAAACGAATGTAGGGTTCTTTCTGTTCTACAGAAGTAAGAACGACATCCTAGGAAAGAACATTAGTATTAAGAATCCCGAATTCAAGAAGCGCCTGCTGCAGTATCTCGATCTGCTCAGTACTGATATTTCCGCAGGGCGAATAAATACGCATGAATCTGAGGACTAGCCCTATCGAAAAATCTGATACAACTCTAAAGCCAGCAGCGTAAACCACCCCGCCTGCAGCACGAATTCGAAGAAGTACTGCTTACTGATGCTGAAATTCTGCGAGAGGATCCCGTAGATGTCCTCGAGCGAGAGGAGTTTCTCTTTGATCGTCTTTCGCCAGTCTTCGAGCCGCAGCTTCTTGGCCGCAAGTTCGTACAGGCGCGCCGAGTACCAGTCGCCGATCAGTTTGACCTCGCGGACGATGGCGTCGAATTCCATGATCGAGGTCGCGCGGATGCGAATGACCTCTTTGAGTGCCGTGGTGACTTCGCGGTTCCAGATCCAGAAGCGCGTCATCGCTTTGGTCCGGATCAGGTGCTCCAAGTGACGCAGGCGATGATCGAGATCGTCATCGAGCATGCGATACCGAAGCAGCTGAAGATTCGCGAGCTCCAGAAGTTCCAGCGTGGCATCCACGTCGCCTGTTGGTTCGAAGACAAAGGCGCCGTCCCAATCGATGATCACCATATCCTGCTCGCCGTACTTGAGCTGCGTCTGGAGCGTGTAGGCGATTTCGGCTTCATCGAGCGGAATCTTTTCCGATTTCAGGAAGCCCGCAATCTCCGGACCTTTGCGCAGGAATTGTTCGGGCGGTCCTTCGTATCCGCTGACGACGGCAAGTGCGTACTCCTCGCTCATCTTGAGCTTCGCATGATGCTTCTCGAGAGCAGCCCTGCACTCCTCGATCATCGTGTCGCGTAACGCGAACGCCTCATCGGAGAACGCGTCGTCCACAGTACGGCTGACCTCGGCAATCAGCACATCCGGCGGATAGCTCTTGATGGTGACATCACCTTCCTTGCGAAGCAGGAACTGCTTGGGTGCCGCATCACCGTAGTACTGCGGTGCACTCTGGATCGGTTTTGCTTCGACAGATCCCCTCCCCTTTTCGGAGGCGTGTGGTGAATTGGGTCGAACCACAGAGCTCTCTGCCAGAACGAATGCGATCAGTCGCGCCATGGGGCAATTCTACCCTAGACTGCACTCCATGAGCTCCTCCTGGATGAAGGATTTCCCGGCAAAGGACATCCGTCTGCTCCGTTCACTCCGGACACCGAAGCGGATTCAGGACTTCCTCGATACGATTCCGATGAATTTTCGTGACACGTGCTTTTCACCGAAGACTGTCCTCAAAGAAAAGAAAGCACACTGCATGGAGGGCGCAATGCTCGCGGCGGTTGCTCTCCGGTTCGCCGGTTATCTACCACTTGTTCTGGATCTGAAATCCGTTCCGCACGATGACGATCATGTGGTCGCCGTCTTCCAGCAGGGCGGGTGCTGGGGTGCGATCAGCAAGACCAATCACGGCGTGCTGCGATATCGCGAACCGATTTACGCGTCCATCCGCGAACTGGCGATGTCGTACTTCCACGAATACTTTCTCGATGATGGCAACAAGACGTTGCGCAGCTATTCCCGTCCGGTCGATCTTTCTCGCTTCGATGCACGTGGGTGGATGACCGATGAAGACGATGTTGAGTATGTGCCGGAGTACGTGGACGGTGTGCGGCACTTTCCAATCCTGACGCCGACGCAGATCAAGCGGCTGCGCAAAGCGGATGTTATTGAGCGGAAGATGGGGAAGATACGGGAGTGGCGTTCAATGTAAGCGAATATGTATCCATGTTTCGTCTCTTCTTAGATTCAGCTGATAATTCTTCATAGATTGAGTTAGGTTGACATTTGTGATTTATCGTATATTTTATCTACTCTTTTCATGGCTACCACACCGGACACTCAGCGGCCGGTCTCAACCGATTCCCTAGCGGTGAAACCGAACGTCATGCCGCGAATTTTTCTTGCCGATGAATTCAGTCGATTGTATAAGGGGGACGGGAAGAGTGCAGACAATTTTTTGATGAATGGAGGTCTGCATGGTGTCTATATACGAGTCCGCAATGTTCTGGCACAGGATAAATTCAAGAACGTTTTCGTGATTGTGGAGAAGGCGATGGGCGATTTACGCAAGCAAACTCATAAACTTCTTCGTGATCACATTCCTTTGGAAATCCGGAACAAAGGCGAGGTGAGAGATGTGATGGAAAAAGTCCGTGGTGTTTTCGGTACTGTGCAAACAAAGCTGGCAATCCACGACGTCACCGCGGAATTACGGACAGCATTGAATGTGTTGGAGCAACAAATGCACAGAGCCGTGGAGGTTCACTTTGATTTGCCCGATGTACCGGGTGCTGCGTCCGGCAAAGCGGATGATCAGGGTGTGGTATCGGGTACGACAGGTGCAGAAGATGATTCGAAGAACGGTGTGGCACTGGTCTCTATGGATGCCATCCACGATCTCGCATTGCCGCATGTTGAAACATTGGTCGGTCAAATCCCGCAACATCAGCTTTCCCCCGATCTACTCAGCAACATCATGAAAACTCTCGGTGAGGTCATTCACAACGGTGAACCATTTTCCCGTTACGAATTCGACTACCTTCATCATCTTGTGATGGTGACAGCGGAATCGATGATTATCGATGATTTGTCAGTCGATCTTGCTGGAGGGATGCAATCTGTGGAAGGCATCGAAGACATACTCAAAACACATGCATTTCCTTCTGGAACGATCTGGCATCAGAGTTCTGCCCACAAGCTTCTTCGTCTGTGCGTCCAGCAAAAATCCTTCTCGCGTTCACTGCATATGAAGAGGCGAATGTCTGAGTGGGGCTACGACAGAATTGCAACAAGTGATGCTGACAGCCGCGAACCAGAGAGACGAACCGGCGGACAAGCTGCGGCTTCTTCGCTGCTCCCAGCTGCTGCACCGAAGGAAACAACCGTTCAAGATTTCACCCCCTTAGAAGAGCAGCACCTCGCCGCACTCTTTACGGAAAGGTACCGGAAGAATGAACCCCTCAATTTGGATTTTATGAAACAGGCGTGCAATGAGGTGAATGTGCTAATTCATGGTGGGTATGAGCGAAATCCCACGGATATGCGACGTTTTGAGAATGAGCGATGGCCGACGTATTTGGCGGCGTTGCAGGGGGCGGGGAATAAAGACTCAGACATTCAGCCTCCAGGCGATGCCTTGCCGGCTGATACTGCATCTGCTGTATCTGCGCCCGAGACCGCCGCCGGACCAACCTCCGCAGAACCACCTGTGGAAGATTTTAGTGCTCTGGAGGAGGCGTACCTCATGACTCACTTCGCCGAACAGCACAAGACGGGGGAAAAGTTCAGTAACACGTTTATGAAACAAGTATCTGGCCAGGTGAATTTGAGCATACATGGGACAAAGAAACGCGGTGTGAAAGATATGCGTCGCTTTGAGAGAGAGCAGTGGAAGAAGCATTTGGAGACTGCATCATCGGCGACTTCCGTCGATCAGCCGGCAGGAATGGGGGTCCCCACACCCGACGAAGTGTCGGCCATTTCCCGTGCACTGCGCGGGCGTAAGCATGATGTTCCTCTGGATCAAGCGGCGATAGATCTTGCCATCGCACGTATGCAGAGGGTTTCCCGTTGCACGCTGGAGGGTCACGAAAAGGAGCGGGCGATTACACTCTTGCATCTTCGTGCTGAGTATTTGTGGCTGGAACATGTCCTCCCCACTCTCAGGCAATCAAAGAGAACGCCATATAAGGTCTTCTCGCAAGTGCAAGAACTGTATGTGACCCGCCCACTGGAAGGGAAAAATAGCCTCTCCTCTCTGGTGGAAGGATTCGTTCATGGTAAGCCCCTCACTTTCGAAAAGTATGTCGAGCAGCGGCGTTCTTCTGCAGAAGGTGAAACACCCGTTCCACTTACAGTGAGCACTGTGGCCAAAAACGCGATACCACCCCCTCCTGCAACACCATCGGCTGCTATGAATACGACACTCCCCTTAGCAGGCTCCGTGTCCGGACAACCAGAAGAGAATGTAAAGAAAGCAGAATCACCGTCAGCTTTCGACATCGACGACAACAGCGCGGCAGCTGGATCCGCTACGACGCCCGATGCAGATGCAGCAGCTGCAGATGAGGAAGCCGCTCCAATCGGACCAGTCGAGCAGTTTGATGAAGCGACGATCGCGAGAGAAGAGGCGCTGATGCGTGGGATGTTTGCGGAACGGCTGCAATCGGGGAAAACCATCGACAAGAGTTTCCGGAACAAAGTATGCAACGAGCTGAATGAAAAAATTCATCTCGGTCAAAAGAAGCGGCATAAGTCCTACGTGCGCACGTTCTACGATCTCTGGGTTGTTGCGGTGGAAAAACAGAAGATCTGGGACGACATCACGGCATATATACGGAAAGATATGTCCGAATATCTCATGGAAGAAACCATTTTGGAGCGCCGGAAGACGGAAGAGTTATTTATCGAATACATCGGGAAGCACTATCTGCATGCGACTCCTTCTCCCGACGAGGTCGAAAGAATCCGGATACTTCTCTTACTGATTGCCGAAGAGCACACACTTCGCGAATACCTAGGGAGACCGGGGATTCGAAGCCCAGAGAAGGGCGTAGACGAGCTCGTGGAAAAAATAGTGAAGGATCACGTGGGGCCGTGCGTCTACTTTACGCACACCAGAGAGGAAGAGCGTCGATTCCGTTTGGAGATGGAGAAAGGTCTCTCGTCGTCTCCGGAGCTGCACACCCGCAAAATCCTGGATGTACACAATCTGACCGCTCTCGTGAAGCAGCTCGTCAACGAAGTGCGGGGGTTCGGAATATCCGAGGGCACCGATATTCTTGATGGATACGTGGAGAGGCGATTGCAGGGCCTGTCTTTCCGCAAAGAAAAGATGACATTTGTCGCGGGACAGGAACGCAATCCCTCGTTTGATGAATTGTTCAGTGATCCGTTTGAGGAAACGGCGACACCTGATGCAGGGGTCACAGCTGCCGGTGTTGCTGATACCGGTCAGGCAAAAGCTCCTGCCGCTCCCATCAGCAGTGGCATCGCCCATCATGACACCGGACCGGATCAGATAAAAGTTCCTGAACCTCCGCCCGCAGGACTTCCTGCAAGGCCTGTACTTTTCCCTTTTTCCAACATGCGCCTCTCTCCCACGGATACAGCGACGTCGTTTGGGAAAATGTCTGCAGTCCCTCCTCCCACAGCTTCCCAGCCAAAACCTCCTGCTTCTGCGGAAACGAAATTCGTTCCATCGGAGACGCCGGTTATCACTGCACCTCCATCCGCTCCAGCAGGAACAGGACAAAAAGAATCCAGTGCGGTGCCTGCGCGGCTGGAGTCACCTGAACATTCCGGAGGAATCCAACTCTATGTAGATCGTACGCGGACTTTCCTCACAACACTTTTATCAAAGGTTCCCACTGCGGGAAATGTCAGCAATATTTTCAGCAATTTTCGTGCGTCCTGCCAACGGGCCACTGGTCTTCGGACTGC
Source organism: uncultured Candidatus Peribacteria bacterium (assembly GCA_964351275.1). Taxonomy (GTDB): domain Bacteria; phylum Patescibacteriota; class Gracilibacteria; order Peribacterales; family Peribacteraceae; genus JABFSS01. Next base: position 6,169 of record CAYGNM010000019.1, read on the forward strand.
GCTCATGGGGACGGAAAAGCTCCTGAAAAAAGATGTCGGCACTGTCGTGCATCTTGCTGTGCCATCATCCGTGACTGATATTGCCACACTTGATGCCCAGGGCTTGCGCGACGAAATAACTGCACTGAAGACAAGCTTCGATCTTCTCAAAAACTATCGCGATATTCTTCAGGGGCATAACCTCACTCTCGACGAACTGACGAAGGAAAGGGAGAAGGCTCAGCAGAAGGTCGAAGAGATGCAGGCAATGCAAAAACATATCCTGGATCTGAAGGATTTTCGCGATGGCCCTTTCCCCACGCTCCTCGAAGGAGCCGCTCTGCAGGCGCTGGTTCCTGGTGCCAATGATGCGTCATTTGATGTAGAACCCGAAGTATCGGTTGACGTGGATCGATATGTGCACGATTTCCAGCAAGAGATGATCGTTTTCACTGTGCGTCCTGGAGAAGAATTCGAAGACAAGTCTCGCCGGGAGCGGTTGTTGGAGAGTATTTCACCGACGATGGTCAGGCTGAAAAATCGACGGACAGACTGCCTAGCCGCATTGAATGAACTGGAAATGAAATAACATTGTTTTTATGCCACGCAAAGGTCCATCCGCCCGCAAAGTACCCGGCATCGAATCCGCCTACATGGTGCGCAGAATCCTGCGCATGCGCAAAGCGGAAGAGGCAAAAGGCACGCCAGTTGAGACGATCCAGGAGCTTCTCAAGCAGGAGCGTCATCAGTTGAGTGAGGATTTTAACTGTTCCGCACCGCAAGTGCGGGCGTTCACGGCACATGGGGAGTACATCCGTCCTGAGCGTGCGCGCAAAGGTGCCTACACAAAACGAGATAAGCGGTTTGCCTCGGACTACGTTTCTCTGTCGCGCACTCCCGATGAACGCGAGCAGCATGTGCAGGAAGTCGTGGAAATGCTCGATTTGCCGGCAGAGCTAATTCGTGAATTGACCAAAGAGGTGAAGAGCGAAGTCGAACGATTGTTCCCTCTGCTTCCATCAGACAAACAACGCATACTCGATGTCATTTGCGATGATGATCTGGATGAAGATGTGCGGAAACGGACCGGCGAGCACATCTCCTACGAAACAGTCAGCAAGCATGCTCATCGTGATTGCGTCGAAACACTGATCAGCCAATTCGCCTCACGCGAACGATTGGGGATGATGCAGATGATGTGCATGCCCAATGAAGAATGCGGTCAAATTCCCTGGCTCCTGAGAACCGGATTGCAGAAGAAAAATATCTGGGGCGTAGAGGGTGGCGATCGCCGGGCGCGGTCGGAGTTTATGTATCACGCACGTTTGATCGAACTGGAGCACGCCATCGCGCAGCGCATCGAAGATTTTCTGCCGTCCTGCAAGACTCGCTTCAGCATTGTCGACAAGGATTATCTCGGGCCAGTCACTGTCTCCAATGTCAAGGATATGGGCAATCTGCTCCTCGCCGAACGCGCGCTCGTGATCACCAATACGATGGCCAAGCGTGAACGCTGGATCAAGGAACAGCTTGAACAACTCTGGAAGCGCATCGTCGACACGATCAAGCATCGTCACAGCTTATTGCAGAAAACATCGAAGACCCTCGTTCCGGAACTCGATCCTGCAACCCTTGAGTATTCACTGGGCGATGCGCGCGAGCTCAGTCCACTCCTGCTCTCCGTTGGGCGCAACCGCAAAGAGAACTGGGCCTTCGCCGATCGTTTTGCTGCATTGCCCGTCTTGTCTCAGCACAAACATATTGAAAATGATCGTGACCGACTGGAGCTAAGCATGAGTACTGCACTCTCACCGTTGCTGGAAGACATCACAGCATTGCTCAATGCAACCAAGTCTTTTGATCGCGATAATGTGGATGATCAGATCGCGGTCCACAATGCCCAGTCCATGTTCTCCGATGTGGCCTTTGGCAATGCCCATCTGTCTGACATTAAAAAATTCAGTTATCAGAGCGATGCCAGCCAGCAGCGTTCCAAATTTTTCATCGATGCGGCCATCGTTCATACTCCGCTTTCGCTGTACGAGTGTATTGCTCCTGCAGTCGAATTTCTTCTGCAGTGCACGGAGCGCCGTCTGGCGCTGATGCATGAGAATAGTGACGATGTGCGCGCAGGCAGCCGCCTCGGATTCTGCGTGGTGGGCAAAGGGGGATTCCCCATCGATCCGCGTGACGCAAAGAGGACGGATACGATCGCCTGCAGGCTGGACGACGACGAGTATGTTGCAGGCATCCAGCTCTTTCGGCTGGAGAACGCGCTCCGGGAATACCACAATGAACTGACGAAGAAAGTCGATGCCGTCCGGCTCTTTGCCATGCGATCCGATCCACGTATTTCCCTCACCAAGACCAACGGCGACCATTGACTTTTTAGTGAATAACATTTTTAATATCCCACTTGTGTTATGGCTTCATCTGGAACAAATTCCATCGGCGAACTTATCGTTCTCGCTCAGGAGCATCGTGTGGTCACACGCGGGGTGACGGGAACCGCGGAATTGCTCGGCATGCCACCACGTTCACTGAATCGGTTGATTCACAGTGATGCTTCTGGTGATGCCGTAAACACGATTCGTGAAACAATGCAGGTGTTGCTTCGGGAGCACAATGTGGATGTCGATACACCCGTGACTGAACGTCCACTCCCCACGACCGTTCGCGGTTGGTATTACCTTGGGCTGCGCGTGCAACCGGCGCTTTGGGTCAATTATTCCGATTGTGCGGCAAAGGTCCGTGTCGACCGGCATTTGCTCGGTAGGAGTGTGGACGAGCAGTCCGCGATTGCCGATGGCGATTCCTCCAAAGAAGCCTTGGCGCACCGCGCACTCCTGAAAAAGATTGATGACTACGTCCGTCCGCATCTTCCGCCGCCGCCACCCAAAGAACCCACACCCGCTCCTCAAGTCGACAGCACAAAGACCGACGTCGACGCCACAAGCTCCGTCACTCCTTCTCCGGTGGAGCAGGAACAAGCCTTCGTCGTCCCATCCAATTGGGCAGATGAGCTTATTGCTGGCAGGCTGGAGGCCGCTTCGGGCAAAGATGTTTCCAAAGTCCGTTTTCTGCTGACGCAGCAGTTGCTCGCTAAAATGCAACTCCCGGGAAAATTCAGTGCGGAGGAAAATAAAGATACGAACAAACTTATCGAAACGCTCCTCGCCCATTTGCAGCATGACGATCTGCTGGCGACCGAATTAGTGCGACGACTGCAGGTGGGTGCAAACTTCGAGTCCGAAAAAGCAAGAATGGAGACCATTAGAAAGTTGTTTCAGAATTTCCGCGTTCTTTTCGCACGCGTTGCCCAGATGAGAAAACACTGGGATGCGATGTGTGACATGAGCGAAGAGAGCGAATGGCCAGCGTACATTCGTCAGGATATGGATGCTATTTTCCGACTTCTTTCTCAATCATGACTCCTCCTCTCATCCCATCAGAATTCGACGACGGTGCCGGTGATGTCGATCACCGGGCCTTTCTACGACAGCAAATCAATGTCTTCGGCAAAGAGGCCGGGGCGTTAGCGGAGTTTTTGCGTCAGGCGCTTGAGAATGCAAAGGATGGGGCAGCGACAAATATTAACATTATCATCGAGCATGGCAGACAACTCATGATTGCCAATAACGGGAGAGGAATTCTGAAATCCGACGTTAAGCGTCTCAACAGCCTTGCTAAGCCGCGGTCGCGCGAAGAGGAACACATCTATACGGGGCGGAACAATACGGGGCGCCTCTCCGCTCTCGCATTGGCAGACGAGCTCAATTACTATTTCCAATCACAAGATTATCCGGGTTTGCGTCGCCTCTCGCTGGACTTCGAAAAGATGGCTGAGTTGTTGGACAATAAGAAGACATTTAATAATCCAACAGAGGCGGTTACAGAGGTTCCTCAGTGGTGGAAAGATCTGCTCGGAAACGAAACTGGTACCGTGCTCAGGCTGGAAAAAGTTCGGTGGGATCGAATCTCGGAAGATGCTGGCAAAATACGGAGGCAATTGATGAGAATCATTGGTCCATGGATGGCAGAGATGGTGGAAATGAATGGCAGGGCGCTACCGGCTCATTATCCCGGAGCAAAGAAATTCGAAGATAAAGGCAATGAAACACTCGGGAAATTCGGTCCGCTTATGTATAAATTTTACGAGCTGCCGGAAAACAGGCGCAGTCGTGAGCCGGGGATACGTCTGGGGGGGGTCAACCCACTCGAAACTCTCGAGAATTTTATCGATCATGTCCCGGAACTCCTTGCCGATCGCGTGCCGACATGGATGGTCCAAAAAAGATTA
>CAYGNM010000020.1:0-4818 GCA_964351275.1 uncultured Candidatus Peribacteria bacterium
CTCGCGAGGCTCATAACCTCGAGGTCGTGGGTTCAAATCCCACCCCCGCAACCATCCGGCTTCGTCCGGTCGGCTCCGCTCTTCGGAGCTGCGCCGAACCGAGACTACGCCGCGATTTCAGCTTCACACGCCGGATGCCGCGGCGAAGTTCGTCATGCGGAGCGAGGCGCAGCGGGACGAACGAAGCCGGGCTTTCTGCTAAGATGTTCTGCTATGTATTTCGTCTACATACTTGAATCTCTATCGGGCCTACATTGGTATGTCGGAGTCACCCATGATCTCGATCAAAGGCTAAAACAGCATAACTCTGATGGACAATCTCATACGAATAAGTTTTATCCTTGGAGGCTGAAAACATATATTGCTTTTTCTGATCAGACTCGCGCTGAAGCCTTTGAGCGCTATCTGAAGTCTCATTCAGGTCGGGCATTTACAAAGAAGAGACTGTAACACTCTCAAATCCCTCTTTTCAACTCGTCAATCTTCTCCCGCTCAAATAGAAACAATTCCCAATGCTGGTACACCGGCGTCTCGCGAAGAGTTTCGTCGTAGGCGGCCTGCTGCTGCTCGGTGGGGGTGAATACGAGCGACGTCGTCAGGTCCGGAGCCTTTGGTTGCTGCGTGATGATCAATGCTTTCTCCCCGGGGTTGAGTCGACCCAGGGTCTCCTTGGCGTACTTGTCCTTGTACTGCGCCGACTGGTAGTAATCGAGATCACCGCGTTCCCCCTGGATCTCGAGCGCAAGCTCGTCGTTCTGTTTGGCGATTTCGGTAAGATGCTCGTCGAAAAGGATATTGCGGTAGTATGAAAGAGCCAGTCCGAAAGCCATAAAACCGACCACCGTCAGGCCGACCACAATGGTCAGTTGTTTGCTGATGGGTTCGAGGTCTCTGTACGGCATCGCGTGTAGAATACCATCGTGAAGATTTACTGCAGTGGAATCGGCGGCATTGGTCTCAGCGCATACGCATCCCTACAACGCGTGGCAGGTCATGATGTGATGGGCAGCGACCGGAGCGACAGCGCGCTTCTCGATGATCTGCGTTCGCAGGGCATCACCATCATACTCGATCAATCGGGCAGTGCGATTCCTGATGATTGTGATCTCTTCGTCTACTCGGAAGCGATCCCGGTCGATGCGCCGGAGCGCAAGCGCGCGGCGGAACTCAAGATTCCGCAACAGTCGTATCCCGAAGCACTTGGGGAACTTTCCCGCGGCCACTCTCCGGTGATTGCCGTCTGCGGCACGCACGGAAAATCATCCACGACGGGCATGGCTACGCGGCTCCTGATGCACAGCGGCCGGGAGCCGACCGTCGTCGTGGGAACCAAGCTCCATGAACTCACTGGACGGAACTGGCGGAAAGGACGGGCAGATGGAACGTTTCTCCTCGAAGCCTGCGAGTACCGTCATTCCTTCTTCAATTATTCTCCGACGATTATTCTGATGACCAACTGTGACGGAGATCATTTTGATTTTTATCAATCGAAAGAGGAGTACCACGCGGCGTTTGTTACCTTCATCAAAAGACTGCCCGAGGACGGCATCTTGATCACGCATCTTGCGGATCCGGACTGTGCCGCCGTCGCCAAGTCGGCCGGGAAAACGGTCATTGATGCCGATACGTTTCCGCTGATCACGCTCAAGACGCCCGGGACGCATATGCAGCAAAATGCGCAGCTCGTTCTGGCGCTCGCAGATGCTCTGAGAGTGCCGCGACCGCAGGCTCAGGCGGCTGTTGCGGGGTATGCGGGGAGTTGGCGTCGCATGGAGCTTAAGGGGAATGTCATGGTGAGGAGCGCTGCGTCGCGCAGCGCCTCGAACCATCACCATGACATACCGGTCATAGACGACTACGCGCACCACCCGCGTGAAATCCGTGCGACGCTCCAGGCCATAATCAGTCAGTATCCGGGCAAGCGGATCATCTGCGCCTTTCAGCCGCACACACATGATCGCACTCTCAAATTGTACGATGACTTCACGACGGCGTTCCGCGGCATCGATACCGTGATCATCCCGAACATCTACGAGGCGCGGAAAGATATTGAGACGGAGCGGGTGGATCTTCCGAAATTTCTCAAAGATCTTGAGAAGAACAGCGGCGTGACGGGCATTGATGGGAGGTCGCTCGCGGAGACGGAGAGGATGCTGAGAGAGGAGATTCTTCAGCCGGGGGACGTCCTGATGTGTATGGGGGCGGGAGACATTACGAACCTCGCTGGCAAAATGGTCGTCTAGTTGTCGAATTGTCATGGTGATGGCTCGAGGCGCTGCGGCGCTCCTCGCCATGACCAACACCCTGAAGAATGTCATGGTGAGGTGCCCGCTGTCCGAGCGGGCCTCGAACCATGATCATTCGTGCTCTACCTGGTACTTCTCCCGAATCGCAATCAGAATTTTGGCGATCTCCGCCCGCGAAATCGGATCTGCCGGATGGAAGAGGCCTGTGGGCGTTCCATCCTCATTCGTGCTGCCGGAGACAATGCCTTCCGCCGCCGCAGTTTCAATGGCACCCGAGTGGGGCGTCTTGCGCAGGACATCGGTGAATTTGTCACCCTTTGGCCAATGCATGGGAATATCGAGCAGTTGCAGGAGGGTGATGACCACTTCACCGCGCGTTGCTGGACGGTTGGGGTCGACTGTTCCGTCTTCGTAGATCAGCCAGCCGCGCTCTTCTGCGGAGGCGATGTACCGTGTGAACCACTGCCCTCGTCCCAAAGGATTGAGCGGGGCGGACATCACCTCGTCCTCGTTGTACTTCATGACGGTGTGTGCGATCTTCGCCAGCTGCGCAATCGTCACGGGATCGCCGGGGCCGAACTTGCCGCTGAAGCTGCCGTCGGTGTTGGTATAGCCCGCCATGATGCCGCGGCCGACGATGGTGGTGATGTAGGGAGCGAACCAGGCGTCCGGGGAAATATCGGTGAAGGTCATCGTCTTTCCGCCGAGTTCAGTGCTGACCGATGTGGGTTTCTCCGGTCCTTCGACGGGACGGAAATTTTTGCACGAGAGTTCGATGATGAAGCTGATGCGGTCTTCCTTGTCGAGAATGCCGGACTGCGCCGGCGGCCGTGGGCAGCCGTCGGGCTTGTAGGTGACGCTGTAGTTGCCGATGGGCATCGGCGAGTATTCCACAGGAGTCACGCCCCTCTTGATCATGCCGTTTGGCCCTACCATTTCGAAGGGCATGCCGACCGGGTCGCTCCCGACGCCGATTTTTCCGAAGATCGTCAACGTATACGAGACAATAAGCTTCAGGGTCATGGTGTCCTTCAGCTCGAAGCTGATCTGCGGGGTATCACTCGACTGAATGACGTCATCCCCCAGGAAGAGATCGATGTGCGCCGTAGTGCCGTCCGGCGGGGAGGCGAAAAACGAATAATGGCCAGGGACAAGCTCCGGAACCGTCATCGTTGCGTCTGTCCGGTGAAAGGATTCATTACTGGGTTTCAGAAGAGTCCATGTGCCGACTGCTTCGATTGTGCTTTTCTGTTCGACGAGAAGTGTTGCCGTCGGCGTCACCACGGTCTGTGCGTCCTGCGCACCCGCCTGCCGGACGGTCAAGGAAAAGAAGGCCGGCAGCGAGAGCAGCGAAACGAGGAGACCGGCGGCGAGGAGTCGTGATGAGGAGGTGTGCATGTGGGGCATTCTACCGCGCGTCGAGCCGTGCCGCGAGCGCCGTCTCCCAGATTCTCTGTAAAATTGCGTGTTCCTCTTCCACAAGACTTTGATCGCCGTTCTTGATGACCATCCGTCCGCTCTCGTCCGTGCAGCCGATGTCCGTGACGGAGACGCCGAGACCTCCGGCGATCTTCTGAATATCTTTGATGGAGTTCGGAGCGATTTCGATGAGGAATCCTGGAGTCTGGGAGAAGAGGATGCGGTCAGCGGAGAGCGGGGAGCGGAGTGTGGCAAGATCGAGACTGGCGCCGAGGCCGTGATTGATTTTCCTCTGGGGACAAAGCATCTCGAAGAGTGCCAGGAGGAGCCCGCCATCACTGATGTCGTGGCAGGAGAGGACGAGGCCTTTTCCGATTGCGGAGATCACCAACTGCATTTGTTTTGCGACATCGGTGAAGTTCGGTTGTGGAAGAGTGGATCCCATCAGCGCATCACGCTCCGCTCCCGCCATTTCCTCCAGCACTTCGTAATAGGCTGAACCGCCGCATTCATCTTTCCGCTCACCGATAAGCAAAAGTCGTGATCCGGATTCTTGCATCTGCATGGCGACGGCCTTCGACGCATCAGGAATCACCCCGATGCAGCAGACGATCGCGGACGCGGGAATAGAACTCCCGTCAGGTAGGGAGTTGTAGAGGCTGACGTTGCCGGAGATGATCGGAACGCATTCGCTCTGGAAGGTAATGGCGCGCGCGGCGTCACTGATTCCCCGGACACCCTCCTCGAGTGCTGCGAGGTGCTCGGGGATTTCAGGATTTCCGTAATTCAAACAGTCTGTGAGTGCGCGGGGCGTTCCTCCCACGGCTGCGACGTTCATCATCGATTCGACTGCCGCAAGTGCCCCCTGCCAGTAGGCGGAAATTCTCCCGTACCGGGGATTGCCATCTCCGGCGACCACTGCGCCGACGCCGTCCTCTCCAGATTGCAGCTGCCAATCTGGATGCCTTCCTCCCGGGAGGTAGGACTCCAGATCGCGCAGCGGTGCGATCACGGACGCATCAGCCTCGCCCGCTTCCACAATCGTGTTGCCGATGACAGTTTTGTCGAAGTGGCGGAAGACGCGGGACTTGGAGGCGTGGTTGGGGTGGGAGAGGAGGGCGCGGAAAACATCAGAGAGAGTTGTCTGCAGAAC
>CAYGNM010000020.1:4828-5224 GCA_964351275.1 uncultured Candidatus Peribacteria bacterium
TCGTTTCTTCGTTTCTTCGTTTCTTCGTATTCCATTCTTGGTGATGGTGATGTTTCCCTTTTCGTCACAGAGAATATCCGGCTCTGTTCTGATCAGTTCATGAAGCTTCGTGGGGCGGGTGTAGAGGAGGCCGGAGGTGATGTCCTGGGATTTGGCTTTGCAGACGGTCATTCCGTTGTGCGTCAGGTGGTAGATACCGGAGCCGTTTACTTTGCCGATCACACTTGCGCGTGCGTGCTCGGCGACGCTTGGGAGATCCCAGTCGACGTTGTAGTGCTTCAGGATCTGCTCGGTGAGGGATGGATGACACATCCAGCAGAAGCGTTCCTGTGTTTCGGCACAGGCAATCACTTCCGGCGGAAGATTTTTTACGGAGACGTGGACCTTCGTCAGTTC
>CAYGNM010000020.1:5234-10345 GCA_964351275.1 uncultured Candidatus Peribacteria bacterium
TCGGCACCGAAATTCTTCCCCGCGACCTGCTCCACGGTGGAACAGACGACGCCACCCGCGCCGAGATCCTTGAAGCTGACGCGATGAAGGTTGCCCGTCTCGGCCAGCCAGTCGAAGAGCGCGTAGGTGGAGACGAGAATATGGCGCTCCAAAAAGGGATTCGGTTCCTGCACCGCTCCCGAGTTCTGTTCCTTCTTGTCCTCCTCCATCGAGACGCTCGCAAATGCCGCGCCACCGAAGCCGCTCCTGTCCGTCGGCTTGCCGATGAGGATAATGTCGTAGCCTTCCTTTGCGGCCTCCTCCGGCACTTCGCTGTGGATCACTTCGTCTTCGCGGACAATCCCGATCGCAATGGCGTTCACCAGACAGTTTGAATTGAATCCGGTATCGAAGACCGTGTCGCCTCCCAAGTTCGGCACACCGAGCGGGTTCCCGTATCCGCCGATGCCGCGCATCACTTCCTTCGCGATCCCGCGCGATTCCGCTGTCTTCAGATCCCCCAGTCGCAACAGGTCCATGCAACCGATCACGCGCGCGCCCATGCACGCGACATCGCGCACCGTCCCACCCACACCGGTCGCGGCTCCTTCAAAGGGAACAATCTGTGACGGGTGATTGTGTGACTCGTGCGAGATCACGATGCCCCACCGCTTGCCCGGCGGCCCATCCGTCAGCGCGACGATACCGCTGTCCTCCTTGGGGCCGAGGATCACGTGCTTGCCGGTGGTCGGGAACATCTTCAAAAACCGGCGCGACGATTTATAACTGGAATGTTCACTGCCCTGGATTCCCCAGATCACTGCTTCTACGACGGTCGGCGGTCGACCCAAGAGCGTCTCAATCTTCTTCGCTTCCTCAATCGTCAGACCGATCGAGTACTTTTTGAGCGACTCTTTAATCTGCGAGTCGTTCATGGCCGAGAAGGGGAGGGTGGGAGCTTCTATAATGGAAAGATACGCAAGAACATGGCGTCATGCAAAAGGACATGCATTTGACCGATGATCGGTGGCTACTTCCCTGATTCATCCGGCTTTACCAAAGATATTCCGGAATGATTTTCGAATTCCCCCGAACAAGACTGTTTTCGAGTCTGGTGAAACTTCATTTTGAGACTTTTCAGCGGGTAAAGGGTCAGCGTAGACAACTTCACCCTCATCGCCCTTCGGGAGCACTCGTGAATGCCAGGCTGTCGGATACTCTGTGTCCCTTGGAAAAAGTCGATGTGCATTTTTATTAAAAATCTTTTTAGGCATCCAGACAATAGTGTTGCCACTCACGGTGATAAGGCTGGAGTTTCCAAATCCTGTGCGCTCACGACGTAACTGGATGTCTTCCGATTTCCGTTCCCGAGAGCTCGTCATAATGCTCCACTCCTCGGGGTACTTTTTGTCATGAGGAAACAGCCCAACACTTTGCCATTTTTTGAATTGGTCCCGTGTGAGAAAGGCCGGATTTTGAACGAAATCCATCCATTCTGTTGGATAAGGAGTGCCCGGCGGATTTTCGTCGGCGAAGAGTTCAGGCGACGCAAAATTCTGCTTCGTGCGAATAATCCGTGTGCTGTCCATGATCCGTGCCCTATTCGGCAAAGTCAGATCAGCAAGCATGTTCCCATTTACCGTTTGCTTGTCTGCAAAATCACTATCATTTCCCCCTTCTTGATCATGTTCATGGTCGTTACTCACGGTAAATATTATAACACAATTAGCAAATACTCACAAACAACGCTATTCTCACAGCCGTGCGCTTCCCCCAGTTCCTCCACCAACATCGCCTCATGGGCGGAGTCGCCGTCCTGGCAACGACGCAATTCGCAGCCTCTTTAGCGGGGCTTCTGCGCGAGAACGTTCTCGCACGGGTTTTCGCCGGAAATCTGGGTGTCGTCGATGCGTACGTGGCGGCGTTCAATCCGAGTGATCTGATCTTCCAGACATGTGTCGTCTCGGCGATGGGGACAGTTCTTGTTCCCGTTCTCGCCAAGTACCGTGCGAAGAGTGATCACCGCGAAGTGGAGAAAGTGCTGAGCGGCACCATCGGCATGACCGCCGTGCTGTTTGGGATCGTTGCGCTACTGCTCGCTCTGTTCTTCCCATTCCTCACACCGCTCTTCAACATCCATTTTGAAGGAGAGACCTTGGAGCTCTACGTTTCCTTCGGCCGGCTGGCGCTCCTCAGTAACTTTCTCTTCGTCTTCGGCAATGCGTATGGACAGTACCTGGTCGCCGTGGAACGGTTCTGGATCTACGGCATTACGCCCGTGCTGTATTCGCTCGGGACAGTCGCCGGAGCGCTCTGGCTGACGCCGTTTGTGGGTCCCTTCGGTCCGATGTACGGAACGCTGCTCGGAGCCGTGATCTACGTCCTCTTCCGCATGACTGCCGTCCACATGCATGGCTGCCGGCTCGGAATTTCGCTGTGGCATCCCGATCTTCCCGAGATGGCAAAATTGATGCTCCCGCGCGTGCTCTCGCTTGGAGCGTTGCAGCTGCAGATTCTGTACCTCAACGGCTTCGCGTCCAGCCTCGGCAGCGGTGCCGTGACTATCAACGCGTTCACCCGGAACTTCCAGTCCGTCCTTGTGGGTGTCGTGGGAATCTCCGTCGCGCAAGCGGTTTATTCGCGTATGAGCCACGCCGTGGTGGAGCGCGACGAGAAGAAACTGAGGTTCTACTTCCGCTACGGGACGGCCGTTGCCTTTGTCCTGACCGTCGTTGGTGCGATCGCGATGGTCCTCCTTGCGCCGTTCGCCGCGTGGCTTGTCCACCTCTCGGATTACCTCCCGATGTTCACGGTCTCGCTCACCATCTACGCGATCAGCATTCCCTTCGAGAGCATCACGCACATCCAGTACCGCGTCCTCTATGCGATGAAGGACACGGTCTCCGCGGCGATCATCGGCGTCTGCGGGGGAGTCGTCGCCATCACCGTCGGCTGGTTCTTCCTCGGGCGGTACGGGCTCTATGCGCTCCCACTTGGCTACGTCGCGAGTGAGATTCTGCAGGCGGGATCCCTGGCCGCGCTGCTTCCGTGGAAAACGCGGAGGTTAATGCGCGTAAAGATTGATCCGGCAAAGGAGATTATGGAAGATGTCATAGAGGATTCTGCACATGCAATTAATTCTTAGTCACATCTTTTCTGCATGAGAAAACACTCCGGCGGCGCGAGCGATATCTACAATCCACTCGTTCATTTCGGGAATGACGCCTTTACACTCTCCTTTGCTGACCAGTGCGGGGCAGCCTGTTTCGGGTTCCTTCGTGTCCACCGAGGGAAGCTTTTGATACGCTTTGGGATCAAGGGCAAGGAGGAGTTTTCCGTTCCGCTCGATCAACCGGAACATCGTCTGCACGACGCGAGACGTGGGTGCTTCGGGTACAGACAAATTGAACCGGTTATGGACATTGGAGAGCGTATCAATGTGTATGTTCGCCAGATCAAGCATGATTGCGGAATTGCGTAGGGCAATGCTCTCAAAATCCTCTGCAGATACTTCCGTACCGAAACGCTGGCGATGTGCTGATGGAATCACTTGCAGGGCGTCCCAACAGATGGAGTTTGCGGTGTTCATTCCTCTCACCAAAAATGTTTGGACGCCGAAATTCCGAGGGATCACCGCTTTGAGTTTTGCGTAGAGGTGATCAGATCCATCGCGATGCTCTTCGTCAAAGGATGCCCATTGTTCGCGATTATTGATCCAGTGAGTCAGCGAAAGGGACAATGACCTCCTCGAATGTGCTGCAAGGTAGTCGTCGATCATCCGTGAGCGCCCACTCATCGCGCAGATGCTTATGAATTCTCTGATCGCCGCCATGCTTGATTCTTGCGGAGGATGCAGGCCGATCATCTCCGGACGTTCGGATATCCTCTGGCGGTGTGTCGCCCAAATTTCTTCGATGAAATAGGCCGTGAGAACGTTGCGGACAAGTTTCTCATCGTGTTGTTCCTCAAGCCAAGTCATATCACCTGCCTTGATTCTGTCCAAACCCGGTCGCAGAAACAATTTCTGGATGTTCTGCCCGGCATGGAGCGCGTGTAGCGGAAAAGGATTTTCAACCGTTTGTTCGGGGGGGGGTTTCTCGCGTGATATGTCAGGGTTTTCGTTGCGCATACGCGTTCGTTGACCGAGACTGAAGACCGGATGAACGAAGTACGGAATATTATGGGAGGACCTCGAACGATGCAAACTGTTCTTCACATGCTGCTATCTGTGTTTTAACGCTTTCCACAGCCGCTTTTGGCGGCCCTTTCCAGCACCACTGCTCCAGTTCTTTGAGTTTCTGCTCCGGGCCTTCTGCGACAATTTCAACAGAGCCGTCGTCACAATTCCGCACCCACCCCGTCAGGCCGAGTGATCGCGCTTTCTTCTGCGTCTCGGCACGGAAGAAGACGCCCTGGACGAGGCCGGTGATGAGGAGTTGATGCGCGGGAATATGGAAGATGGAATATGGAAGGCATACAACATTCCGTATTCCATATTCTACATTCCTCACTTCTTCTTCACCTGCGTAAAGTCCAGTTCAACCTCTCGACTCGCTCTCAACTTCAATACCCACTGCAGGGAAGGTCACATGTTTTCTATTTCCACTACGCAGCGGAGAATTTCTGCATCAACGCCTGTCCTTTCATGCTGCATCACGATCATCAATGCCATGCGCAATCCTCTGATTATTCGGCTGTGGAATACGGGATTGATCTCTTCGCTGAGGACAAGATCGGTGTGATAATGGGAGACCAGTGATGTTGCCGCATGGTAAATATTGTATGGATCTCCGGTCTGCAAATCGAAATCCACGATCTGATTTTCTAAATCCTCCAGCTTCGCAACGGTGTCTCCATGAGCGGTCATGATTATTTCTTCTTCACCTGTGTGAAATCCAGCTCGACCGGCGTCTCGCGATCGAAGATGAGGACGGCGACGTTCAGTTTGCCTTTGTTCACATCGACGCTCTGGACAGAGCCTTCGTAGTTCTTGAATGGTCCGTCGATGATCACCACCAGATCGCCGACCTGGAAATCGCTGCGGAACTTGGCCTGCTCCTCGCCGATGCGGCGCTCGATGACGCCGAATTCCTCGGGACTCACGGCGACCGGAATGTTGCCCGAGCCGACGA
>CAYGNM010000021.1:0-10301 GCA_964351275.1 uncultured Candidatus Peribacteria bacterium
GTATTGCGATCGTATTGGTTGCGGTGGTCGGTGCCTTCCTGATCACCGGCAGTCCGCTCACGGGCCGAGCCGAGCGATTTGATGAGCAGCGCCTGAGTGATTTACGTGCGATTCAGAGTGAAGTCATCAACATCGCGTGGGACGGCCAGATGTACAACCGCCCGCCCGCCCCCGTTCCCGGCAGCAAAACGCCGAAGCCGCTTCCGGCCACTTTGGAGGACGTCGTCCTGAGCGCGCAGTACCAGACGCCGAATATCGTCGATCCCGAGACACGCGTTCCGTACGAATATCTGCGCCCCTCCGATCATGAATTCCAGTTATGCGCGACGTTCTCCCTCGTGCGTGATCTGAAATATGACATCTTCTGGAATCATCCGGCGGGACAGCATTGCTACGCCTTTGATACGTTGGATCAGCAGCTTAAGTAGAATATTAGAATAGTAGAGTATTAGAGTAATAGGGACTTCGGCCGATTTTCCCTCGATGATCATTCGCGCAAGTTCCTATTATTCTACTATTCTAATACTCTATTATTCTATTACTCATGCTCGATAAACTCCGCCAGCTTGCGCGCGAACATGCCGATCTTCAGGCGAAGCTCGGCGATACCGCCGTGCATGGTGATCACCGGGAGATGGCGCGGATTGGCAAGCGCATCAAGGAACTTGATCCGCTGGTCGATCTTCTCTCCGAGTATGATGAATGTGGGAAGACAATCGACGAAGTGGAGAAGATCAAGAATGATCCGGAGCTGAAGGCGCTCGCAGAGGAGGAGGCGGCAGCTGCGCGAGTAAAGATTCCCCAATTGGAGATGGAGATGCGCGCGTTCCTGGTTCCCAAAGATCCCGATGACGACAAGAACGTGATCCTGGAAATCCGCGCGGGTGCCGGCGGCGACGAAGCTGCGCTCTTTGCCGCGGAGTTGCTCCGGATGTACCTGCGCTACGCGGAGCAGCAGCGATGGAAAACAGAGTTCCTGGATAAATCCGACGCCGAAACCGGCGGCATCAAAGAAGCGTCGGTGAAGATCGAAGGCACCGGCGTCTACGGAAAACTCAAGTACGAATCCGGCGTGCACCGCGTCCAGCGGATTCCCGAGACGGAAGCCAAAGGCCGCATCCACACCTCCACCATCACCGTGGCGATACTCCCCGAAGCGGAAGAGGTCGATCTCGTCATCAAACCCGAAGATTTGCGCATCGACACGTACCGGAGCGGGGGAGCGGGCGGACAGAACGTGAACAAAGTGGAGACGGCCGTTCGCATCACGCACATCCCCACCAACACCGTCGTCGCGTGTCAGACCGAGCGTAGTCAGCTGAAGAACAAGGCCCTTGCGATGAGCCTTCTCCGATCGCGCATGTATGCCACGGAGCAGGAACGGAAAGCGAAGGAGCGCGGTGAACTTCGTTCCGGCCAGATCGGCTCGGGCGATCGCTCAGAAAAAATCCGGACCTACAACTTCCCCCAGGACCGCGTGACCGATCACCGTATCGGCGAAAACTTCAGCAACCTTCCCGGGATCATGGAGGGCAATGCCGGGAAGATTTTCGAGACGCTGAAAGAGAAGGATGAAGAGCAGAAATTGGCTTTAATAGAGAGGAAATAAATGAGTATATTATTTGATCAATTTGACTAAAATGAAGATAGAATTACCATTGGTCAATGGAACATCGCTCATCAAGGGAAGGTCTAGGCGCTGAACGAGATACTCGTCTTCGTGAAAGCATTGAACGCCAGCTTGATTTTCTTGGAAAACAAGCAGGACAACTCGGTGTCTCGAAAAAAACTGTTTCGCATGTCATTCAGCTTGCAAGGGATGGGAATGTCGGTCTTCTTCGGAAAATAGCGACGGAAGAAATTTCCAATGATGATCCTGTTGTGTATGGAAGACAGGCGATCGCCAGCCTTGCACTGGAGATCATTCACACACAATAATTAGACAATATTCTCCTTCCCCGGCTCCATCGGCGTGAGAATCGGGATGAGGGCGGAGGGAGTTCCTTCGGGAACGGTGTCGTCTCCTGTTCTCGTATCTGGAAGGAACGGCAGGAGCGGGAGCGGCAGGAAGCTTGAGAGGATCGCAATCCACATCACGATGTGTAGATGTGAGTAATCGGCGGGGATCGTCTCTGTCGCGGAATGAACGCCGAAGTAATTCGTCAGCGCTGCTCCGCCGAGGTCGCTCACGGAGAGCCCGATATTCATCAAACTCGCGAGGACCGCGAACATCGTCGCTTCGATGCCCTTGGGGCAGACGCGCGCGACGAGCACAAGAAGCGGGAGGAAGCCGAGTTCGAAGAGCATGCCGCTGATCAGCGTATCCGCCATCGCAAAAAACTGCGGACTGACGCCGAGAACTTCGTACCATTTGTAGACGAGCCCGATCGACGGGATCGAGAGGACGACGCTTGCAACCATCAGCCAGAAGAACATGGTGCGCAGAGGAATCTTGAGGAGGAACTTGCGGAAGACCACGACGCCGATGATGCCGGTGACGTAGCTGACGAACGCCAGCCGTCCGAAGAATTCCGGTGTGAATCCGAGCTCGTCGATCAGGTAGTAACTGAAGGCGCTGCCGGTGGTGGGCGTGGAGCGCCAAATGAAGAGGAAGAGAGCGGACCAGAGGAGTGTGGGAGTGAGCGCCGCCCGGAATTGTCTCCAGACATTGCGGAGCGAGAACGTCGTATCGGGAATCGGGCCTTCGAGGACGATCAACGAGAAGATTGTAGTGAAGAGAGGGAGCGCTCCGGTGATGAAGAAGACGTTGCGCGCGCCAATGCTTTCGACCAGCACACCCGATGCGTACGAAACGATCAGTGCACCTGCAAGTAACGCTCCACGGCAGATGCTCTGAAGCTTCCCGGCTTCCTTCTGACTCTTGCTCTTCTCCGCCACGATTCCATCGACGATCACATCTGCGAGTGCAAAGCCCATCGCGGAGATGACGGACGAGACAGCGGCACCCCAGAAACCACTCACCCACGTCGCCATCGAAAAGTATCCCGCGGCACCCAGGAGACCGGCGAGGAACAGATACGGTTTGCGACGCAACCCGAAGACCGGCCGGATATCGGAGACGAGTCCATAGATCGGCTTCACACTCCATGGAATAATCGCGATGGAGCCGAGAATCTGCACTTGCTGGATGCTGAGCTGGAGATCGTCTTTGAAGTAAAACGTCGTCGCGACGCCTGCGAGGCTCGTCGCACCTGCGATAAAGTAGACGAAGGGGATCAAGATGCGAGTTAGATCGATGCGCATTGTTTTCATGAATCAGAAATATGAAAATCTGCATCACCGGCAATTTGATTTTTCAGTTCTAAAATTGTTTGCAGATGAGTTGCTGTATATGTGGAGTATTTAGATAAGTTCGTATCACCTGCACTTTTTCTGCATTCAGAATGAAGCTGTCGTACAGCATGTTCTGCCTGCAGCAGTTGATCGTGGACAGAGCCTGCTTTCATGGATTCGTGAAAAACGTAATCGCCAACAATGTCGTCCAATGCACATGCGATTTCTTTGGCACAAAGAGATAGAGCATGCAGGCGTCCTTTCTGTGGGGAGTCCCCGTCTTGTTCTTTCTTTGCCAGAAGTTCTTCTGCTGCTTTCAGATGGTCATTCAGATCAAGTGGAACTATGTGCTCCACATCCAAGTCAAAATCCACTGTATCACTCATTCTTTGATCATAAATTGCCTCGGATATTTTTCATAGTGGAAATACGGTTCTTGATCACTGCGTCCGTGCCAATGTCCGATCGGAATCTGACAGGACCTCGGACGACAGAACACAATTGTTGTGCAATTTTTTCGGCTTCTGCAAGACTCTTTCCTATTCCGACGATTCCCGCTGTACGAGAGCCTCCGAGGAGGAGTTTTCCTCCATCATCCTGAGAAATGTCGCCGAAGTAGAGCCGCGCGTTCTCCGGAATCTCAGTCGGGAAAATCACTTCCATGCCTTTCTCATCCTTCTTCTCCGGGTAACTCTTTGGGACGATGTACTTGCAGACGGTTGCCTTCTTTTCGAAGCGCACCATGTCCTGCGTCAGATTGCCGTGGATGATCCCCTGACAGATCGTGACAAAATCTGAGGAGAGCAGCGGAAGGATATTCAGTGCTTCCGGATCTCCGAAGCGCGCGTTGTACTCGATCACTTTCACCCCGTCCTTCGTCACAATGAAACCGCCGTAGAGAATTCCTTTGTATCCGCCGGGATGCTCCGGGCATTCCTTCATCAGCGCTTCGGCCGTGAGTCGGTTGATCTCCGATGCGCGGGCGAGATCAGACTCCGTCAGAAAGGGGAGTGAATGGTTGGCATCCGTGTACGTTCCCATACCGCCGGTGTTGGGGCCGGTATCGCCATCGTAGGCGCGCTTGTGATCCTGGACGGCCGGCATATCGACCGTCATCAATCCTGAGACGAACGAGAGGAGGCTGAACTCGACGCCGATCAGTTTCTCTTCAATCACCACGCGCCCGCATTCATTCAAGCAATCAATCGCGTAGTGAACGCCATCATCGACCGTTTGCAGATGTTCGCCGCTCACTTTCACTCCCTTTCCCCCCTTGAGCGCGTCGTATTTGACCACGTACTCGCCGCGCAATTCCTGATCTATAAATGTGTACATCTTTTTCTCTATTTCTAAGCCAATTTTTGCGTTCTCTGATTTTTCAAATACTTGGAATTTCGGCGACGCATCAACCCCATATTTCCGCAGGAGATCACGCGTGAATCCCTTGCTGCTCTCGACTCTCGCAAGGCTCTTCTTCGGTGCCACGCACGGCAGTCCCATCTCTTCCAGAACATCCGCCAATCCTCCGCCGATGGGATCATCGGGGCCGATCACCGCAAAATCCGGCGTTGTCTTCTTGGCGATCTCTCTGATTCCATCGAAGTCCATGATGTTCATCACGTGCATCTCGCTTGTGAGTGCGCGGATGCCAGGGTTCTTGTTCACACACACGGAGATGATCTCGGGTTTCTGCGGACTTCGGTGAATAGCTTCCGCCAACGCGTGCCCACGTGCACTGGATGTGATGAGGAGAATTCGCACGAATGAATTATGAATTATGAATCATGAATAAGGAAGGACCCCCATGATTCATCATTCATGATTCGTGATTCAAATCAACGTCATCGCCTTGTATGCCTCCCCCTCCTCGTCACTGGACGTACTGGGATTCTCGCGCGTGAAGTTTCGGACTCTCCCCATTTCGACGAGCATCTTCTTGTTGACCTCGGGCGTCGGATATTTGCCGGTGAAGCATCCCTCGCTGAACTTTCGGATCTTCTGGTTGCCGATCTGCACCGCGCGGTGGAGATCTTTGATGGTGGTGTAGAAGAGCCCGTCCGCGCCGATCATTTTGCGGATCTCCTCGATCGAGTGGTCCGCGGCGATCAGTTCTGTCGTTGAGGGTAGATCGATGCCGTACGGATCGGGTCCGATGATCGGGGGGGATGCGGAGGCGAAGTAGACTTTGCGTGCGCCGGCCTTGCGCGCCATCTCCACGATTTTGCGGCTGGTGTTGCCGCGGACGATAGAATCATCCACGAGCAGAACGTTGTTGTCTTTGAATTCGAGGTCGATCGGGTGGAGCTTGAAGTTGAGCGAGCGCTTGCGCACGTCCTGCCCCGGCATGATGAACGTCCGGCCGATGTAGCGGTTCTTGACGAAGCCTTCGCGGTAGCGGACTTTCAGTTTATCGGCGAGTCCTGCTGCGGCGGGGCGTCCGGTATCGGGGATGGGGATGACTGAATCGATGTGGATGCCGCTCTTGCGGATCTGCTCGGCCAGCGCCTCGCCCATGCGGACGCGCGCTTTGTAGACGTTCACGCCATCGATGGTGGAATCCGGCGCGGCGAGGTAGACCCATTCAAAGAGGCAGGGCGACAGATCTCCCTTCTGGACTTCGCACGAGTGGAGCCGATTGTGCCGGTCGATATACACCACTTCGCCCGGCTTGATGTCGCGGACGAATTCGTAGTCGAGAGCTTTGAAGACCGTGCTCTCGGACGCAATCATGTACTCCTCTTTCATCCCGTATTTGCGCTTGCCCAGCTGCAGCGGTCGGATGCCATGGGGGTCACGGAAACCGATGATGCCGTGTCCTCCAATCAGCGCGACGGCGGAGTACGCGCCCTTGCAGCGGCGATAGACCATCCGGACGGCGCGGAAGATATGGCGGGGCATGAGCGTGCTCGGTCGCTGCTTGCGGAGTGCCAGTGAGAACACGTTGAGCAACACTTCAGAATCGGAAGTGGTGTTGAGGTGGCGGAAATCTTGTTCCTTGAGTTCCTTCGCAAGTTGTTTGCAGTTGGTCAGGTTGCCATTGTGCGCGAGGGCGATGCCGAACGGGGAATTGACGAAGAACGGCTGTGCCTCGAATTCGCTACTGCATCCGGCGGTGGGATAGCGCACATGACCGATGCCCATCGGACCCTTGAGCCGCGAGAGCGAGCGCGTGTGGAACACGTCGCGCACCATCCCAGTGCTTTTCTTCAGATGGAATTGGTTGTCGTACGTCACGATGCCGGCGGCATCCTGGCCCCGGTGCTGGAGCACGATGAGCCCGTCATACAGATCCTGGATGACGTCGCGGTAGCCGGAGACGGCGAGAATTCCACACATAGTTTCTCAAAATTACCCAAACACGGCTTTTCCCGGTCGAGGGAAAGCCGAAATGGCGGTGGGGCGGAGCTCCACAGGGACATTCTTACGGATAATCCGGTAAGTCGCAATACTCTTTGTCGTCTTTCCTTATACACATCATACTTCCGCTATGACTCACTGGAGAATTGCCATCACGCTCATCATTGCCTTGCTCCCTCTGCAGGCGGCGCGTTCCGCGGGCAGCGAGGTATTGTCGGTGAATACCAAGACGTCGACCGTCTTCGTCGCGAATTTCGATGCGGAGGGAAAATTTGCCGGATGGGGGTCGGGATTCTTCGTGGATGATGGAATCGTGGTCACCAACAAGCACGTGATCGAGGGCGGGACGTACTACCGGGTGTTCGCGACCGAGGCGAACGACTCGGTGGATCTGGATTGCTATCGCGATCTCACCCGGTCCGACGTGAAGATCAATCTGGAGGACGATGTAGCGTACATGCGGGTTTTTATCGAGTGCCCGCACGGCACCGTCTTCTTCGCCGACCATGATCCCGTGACGGGAGAATCGATCGGTGTCCTCGGCTATCCCAGCAAGGGGACGCTCACGGAGTCGCTCAATCTCACCTACGGCACGGGCTCTGTCACCGGAACTACCGCCGGCGCGTGGCTCAAGACGGATGCGTACCTGCACTTCGGAAACTCCGGCGGACCGGTGGTTCAGGGAGACAGAGTGGTCGGGGTTGCCGTCGCCAAATCCGTCGATCAGAATGGAAACTATCTCTCGGGGTTGTTTGTTCCGGTATCGGTGATCCGCAGAGGTCTGGAGAGCGCCAATGACTCCACCTTCGGGTATACGCCGCAGCAACAACAGAAAAATTCTGCCTACCAATCATCGGAATCAGAAACCAACCGAAAGAGGAGGGAGGCGGCAAATCCCTTCGATCCCGTGCCCGCCGGAGGGGGCGAGATTGCCAGTGACAGTGACTGCCGATTCAGCCTTGGGGATGGCGGGGAAGCGACGGGATTCGGCGGATGCCGGTGCAAAGAGGGCTATCACCAGAATGCCGCTGCGACTGGGTGCTTGACCGGCCCGGCACCGGTATCGTCATCCTCGTCTTCCGCGCAGTCATCTTCCGGAACGGTAGTGGTCCCTTCATCGAGTTCGTCCTCTTCGTCTGTCCAACCCCTCCCTCTCTTCGAGAATTTCCCGGATGTACGGGAGAATTACTATGCCGCAGTCGCGATCCAGACTCTGCGGACAACCGGCGTCCTCGGAGGATATCCGGATGGCACCTTCAAACCGCGCAGATCCGTCAACCGTGCGGAGCTCCTGAAAATCATCATGGAAGGATTTCATGCCGAAGAGGTGCGGGGGGAAGTGAACTGTTTCCCCGATGTGCGGCGGGAATGGTTCGCTCCCTACGTCTGTGCAGGCAAGCGGCTCGGATGGGTGAGCGGCTACAGTGATGGGACGTACCGCCCGGGCAACACCGTCAATCGTGCGGAGGCGATCAAGATCCTCATCTCCTCTTTCGCATCCGGACTCACCCACGCGCTAGAAGATTTGCCGCGCGATGTGGTGCCCCGCGCGTGGTACACACCGTTTGTATCCGAAGCGGTGCACCGCGGTATCCTCTCGTCTTTGGCATTCTTCCATCCCGAAGAACCACTGATTCGGGCGGAGGCGGCTGTGTGGATTTATAATGGGACGATGCGGGAGTAAGCCACCGTTGCATCGACACGTGCTGTCGCTACAATTGTGCACTTCTATGAAGCCCGTCATTGCCTATATTGATTCGGACAACGCAGCATCAAATGCGAGGAGAGCGGCATTTCTGCATTTTCTGGAAAAGGACTATGGATGTGCAGCGGTGGAATTCCAGAATGACTATGATTTTGAATCGCGCATTGATGAGGTGGAAGATTTGGTGCGACGTGAACTCCTTCTCTGTGTTATGGCGCTTGAAGATGAATTTGAAGTGCAATCCCCGATGTGTGAACGCATCCTCACCGTGACGAGAGAACGACTGGGGGGGGGGCGTACCGGTGGCGATTCTTCCGTATTTTGCCGATGCCGTCACAAAAATCCCCGAGAACGATCAGAGCGCGTTCATCATCAGGAGGTACAGTGCTGAACTGCAGGACCGTCTTCGCGAATGGGCAGATCGCGTCAGGAATTCCCCAAGCGTGCGTCGTTCGAAGACAAGCGAGGAGCGCCGCATGCTCCGTCACTCGCACACTGTGCATAGCGACGAAGAAACGATGCTCGGGTCTGTCGATGATAACCATAAGGAAGTCGCCGAATGGTTGCGAGTCAATTTGACACCGTCACTCTGTCAGAAAGAATATTTTGATGATTGCCTGCCCCGCGATGCCGTTCCGCTGGAAACTGTGGAAGACGCACAATTCCGGGAGTATGTCGAAACCATCAAGAATCTGAATGCGACGGAACGAGCAAAACTCTTGCGCCGCTTATTGCAAATGGACGTAAATGGCATCAGTCACGGCGCTGATGTGAGCGGATTTGCCATCGACCTCCTGTCCTTCCTTTCGGCGATCAGCCATGGCTATGGTCTGCATGGGTATGCGGCAAATCTTCTGCAGTACAAAATTATGGAGTTACAGTCATTTCGGAATCCGGGCTCCATAAATGAGGATATCGACTGCGATATCGTGAGGGGATTGCTTCATCGAAGTATTGAAGGGTATCCCATCCCCATTCTCCGTCTCGATGATGCCGGTCATCGGCGAATGCACGGGATTGATACCGAGACTATGCGAAAACTCGGGCGGCATCTTCTCTCGCTACAGTCGTTCATTCCGCTGGATTGCAACGGAAGAGTCATCGATGGAGAATACGAATATCCGGATGAGGAGAATGATTAGGCAGCCCGTAACTTCGTGCGCCGTTGCAGGCGCGTCGCGGTCTTGAATGTTCGCGATTTACTTTGTTGTGATGAGAGAATAGGGCTGGAATTCAGTGACTGATTTCCAGAACTCCGGATTTTTGGAACGCACTTGTTGGGAGGTTGGATACACTTCATTCCAGGTAATAGCTGTAAAACCGGCTTCCCTCGCGCCCTGCTCGTATTGTTTTTTGGAAAATTGTTTCATCGTAGCGCCGAATGTTTTCTTACCGGTATCAGGAAGGAGGAAATGTACTCGCACGTTATCCTGGGAAAGTTTGCAAAAAATCCTATTGCCGACGGGTCTATCGAATTCCGTGAATGCAGGATTGAGAACGATGGAACTAAAAGGTTTTCTCGGGAGAAGATTTCTGAATGCTGCGGCAAAAAATTCCTGCAAATCTTCAGGGCTTGCAGCGTACGGTAGAACCATGACCGACACTGCGGCGTCAAAATGTGATTCACTCTGAAATTCTTTTGCAGCGCTATTGTGGTAAGAAATTCCACGCGGTTTTTGCTTTTCTTCTTGTTGAGCGAGCCCAATGAATTCTGCAGCTGTGTCTACCCCCGTCATGGTGGAGTGGTACGGGGGAGATGCCAAGATGCGATCGAAGCACCCTTCGCCGCATCCGATATCTAAAATATGGGCATGAAAAAGACATCGTTCATCATCCAATTTTGCGATCACGGATTCGTAATGCATGTGTCTCATTGGATCTTTCCCAATGAAATCACTGTAGAATTTGCCCAAATCATTGAATTGATCCATCAAGAATATGATAA